>CACWJV010000032.1:12773-13571 GCA_902761265.1 Oscillospiraceae bacterium
GCGCCTTTTACCATCGACGGCGGCGCCATCGTCGGCAACACGGCGCCCGCAGCTGTGTATATTTCGGATCGCTGTACGCTTACGCTTTCCGGCGATCCCGTGATCAAAGACAATGTTCCGGAGGGGAACTCCTATACCTGCAATCTGATCGTCGGCAAAAAAGCGATCATTGAAATCAACGGCGCCCTTTCCCCGGACGCCCTGATCGGCGTTACCGCCAACGGCAGCCCGAACGCCGATTACCATATCCCCGTGACGGACGGACTGCCCGGAAGAGGAACGCTCGCCAATTTCTGCAGCGACGACAAGACCCGCGCGCTGGGGCTGTATGACGGCGAAGCCGCGGTCGGATCCGCCGCGAAAGTCTGCTTTGATAAAAACGGCGGTTCGGGCTGTGATATGCCGGAGGAAACGGTCCCGGCCGGCGCGGATTATACGTTGCCGCCCTGTCTGTTCACCGCCCCTGCGGGAAAAGCCTTCGACGGATGGAAAATCGGAGTCTCCGACGCGGTCCGGCAGGCCGGCGAAACGATCTGCGTAACAGAAGACGTAACGTTTTACGCGGTGTGGAAGGAAGGCGGCGAACAGCCCGAGCCGGAGATACACCGTCACAGATGGGAGATCCTGCCCGGGGAGGGCGACCCCTCTGAAGTGACCGTGCGCTGCGTGAATACCACTTTAGGCGGCGACGCCCTTTGCAACGAAACGGAGCTGAAAACCGTAGAGCTGCAGACAGACGGCCAGTCCGGCGCAACCTATACGAAAGCGTACGACGGCAAGGCGGTCGCCGCAGTTGCC
>CACWJV010000033.1 GCA_902761265.1 Oscillospiraceae bacterium
TTTGCCGAAAAATACGGCGCGACGGCGTATCCCGCCGCCGAACAGGCGATGGCGGCCGCCGACGTGGACGGCGTCTATATTGCAACGCCCCACACGTCCCACTGCGATTACACCCTGCAGGCGCTCCGGCTGGGCAAACCGGTTCTTTGCGAAAAGCCGGTCGGCGTCAGTGCCGCCGAAGCGGATGCGATGATCGAAACGGCCAAAGCGCACGGCGTCTATTTTTGCGAAGCGATGTGGACGTGGTTTTCCGACGTGGCGCTGACTGTCAGGCAGTGGGTGCAAAGCGGAAAAATCGGCGATGTACAAAAGGTGGAAATGGACTACGCCTTTCCCGGTCTGCTGATGCCGAAAACCTCCCGGGTGCGTATGCCCGCAACCGCCGGCGGCGCGCTGCTGGATATCGGGATCTACCCGGTTGCCTATTGCTACAACCTGTTCGGCTATCCGAAATCGATCCGCTGCGACGGCGTTTTGCAGGACGGAATCGACATATCCGAAACCGTCACGCTCGGCTACGACGGTTTTTCCTGCGTGCTGCGCACGGGGCTCACTTCGCTCAAGGAGCGCTGCGTCATCAAAGGCAGCCGCGGCAGCATCCGGCTCGATTGGTTCCACATGGCGTCCAAAGCCGTATGCAAAACAGACGCAGGCAAAGAGGTCTTCCGCGGCAAAACCGACTACCTCACCCAGTTTACCCGCGTTGCCGCGGAGATCCGCGCCGGCAAAACCGAATCGGCCTATATTCCGCCGGAGACCACGCGCGACTGCTTGCGCATCCTCGATCTCTGCCGCGCGCAGATGGGACTCAGCTATCCGTTTGAAAGGAGCGTGCAATGAAAGAGATCCGGCTCGGCACGGTCGGCTCCGGCGTGATCGTGCACACCATCCTCGACGCGGTGAAAGTTACCGACGGCGTGTCGCTTGCCGCCGTCTGTTCCCGCAATCAGGCGACCGGCGACGCGCTGGCCGCCGCCTACGGCTGTCCGAAGGTCTATACCGATCTTAACGCCATGCTTTGTGACAGCGACGTGAATACCGTCTATATCGCAACGCCGAATCTGCTGCATTTTCGCCAGGCGAAGCAGGCGCTCGACGCGGGCAAACATGTGATATTGGAAAAGCCGTTTACCACAACAAAGGCCGACGCCGAAACGCTCATCCGGCTGGCAAAACAGCGAAAGCTGCTGCTTGCCGAAGCGGTGCCGACGCCGTATTTGCCGAACTTTAAAATTCTGAAAGCGCTGCTCGTGCAAATCGGCCGCGTCAAACGTGTGGACGCCGCCTACAACCAATATTCCGCACGCTACGAGAAACTGCTGCGGGGCGAACTGCCCAATATCTTTAACCCGCTGCTCGGCGGCGGCTGTTTGATGGATCTCAATTTTTACAACGCTTATCTCAACGTCGCACTGTTCGGCGAACCCGAACGCGCCGTCTATGCCCCGACCGTTTTCCCCGGCGCGGCGGACACGTCCGGCGTGCTCACGCTGCAATATGACGGCTTTGTTTCGGTCAATGCCGCCGCCAAGGACAAGGACGGCGCAAGCTTTTTTACCATCACAGGCGAGCGGGGAAGCATCACCGCCGAAAACGGCGCCAACGGCCTTGTGCAAATCCGCCTTTGCGTCGACGGCAGCGAAACGGTTTACAACGCGCAGCCGGCGCCGAACCGCTGGCTTTATGAAGTGGAGGCGTTGACGAAGCTGTTTCTCGCCGAGAATTACGACAGCGTCTATGCGAATCTTTCTCCGACGCTCCGGACAGCGGACACGCTCGAACGCGCACGCAAAAGCGCCGGGCTGTTGTTTCCGGGCGATTAACCGGCATAGAAAATGCCGCCGCGGGTTTTCCGTGACGGCTCTGCTTTTGATTCAGCCCTGCGCCGGGCCGCTGTCCACAATCTCCTGCGCAATCGCACGACGCGTGACGCAGCGGTCCATCGCCTGCTTTTCAATATACCGGTGCGCCGCCGGCTCGTCCATACCGCGCTGCTCGATGAGAATCCACTTTGCGCGGTTGACCAGCCGGATCTCCTCCATCTTTTCCTGCAGCGTGAGCGTTTTGCGTTCGTTTTTGCGCAGCCGTTCGCGGGCGGCCGCCATCCAGTGCAGCGCCAGCGCCAGCCGTGCGGCGGAGGTCGGCTTGAGCAGCGTAAACACACCGTGCGGCGTCAGCCGTTCGGTCAGCTCGGCATAAAACGCTTCGCGCACAAGCAGCAGCGCAATCGTGTCGCTCCCGGCGCTGACGTCTACGGAAAAGCGCACGCCCATATCGTCGGGCAGCGGCGCGTTGACTATGACAAAGTCATACGTTCGCTGCAGCACTTCGCGTTTGGCGCTGCTGATATCGCAAACGAGCGTGACCGGTTCAAACGAGGCCGCAGGCAGCAGCGGCAGCAGACCTGTGTTGAATTTTTCCGCAGCGGAAACCACGAGCACGCTGTAGACGTGTTCTTTCATATCCATGTTGCCGCCTCCTTTCGCCGTCCTTTGTTTTCCGCGGAATCCCGTTACCGGTTGCAGTAGATATCAAGCACACGCGCCGGAACATGGGCGCGGATAAAATTGCTGTCGGCCGCGGCGCGGCACGCCGCCTGCAGCGAGTCCGGCAGCCGGTCAAACTGCGACAAAAACTGCGCGTCGGCTTTATACAGATTGACGTCACACGGTTCGGGCAGCGGCAGATCGTGCTGCATCCCGTCGAGCGAAGCGTAGATGATCAGCGCAAAGGTCAGATAGGGGTTGGCCGTCGGGTCGGCGGAGCGCAGCTCCATGCGGCGGTATTCGTCCGAAGCTGCCGGAATGCGGATAAGCTGCGAGCGGTTTTCACACGACCAAGACAGATAGCGCGGCGCTTTGTTGTTGCCGAGCCGTTGATACGACTGCGCGGTCGGATTGAGAAACGCCGTCATGGGTTTGATGTGGCTGAGCACGCCGGCAATGATCTGGCGAAACATCCCGTCGCGGTCGCACGGCTGCACGGAAAGGTTGATATGAAACCCGTTGCCCGGTGCGTTTTCCAACGGCTTTGCCGAAAAATCGGCGCAAAGCCCGTTGCGGTGCGCAACGGTTTTGACAATGGTCTGAAACGTTTGCGCCTGGTCGGCGGCAGTCAGCGCGTCGGCATAGCGAAAGTCGATCTCGTTTTGGCCGGGACCCTCCTCGTGGTGGGAGCTTTCCGGGCGGATGCCCATTTGTTCGAGCGTCAAACAGATCTCGCGCCGCACATTTTCGCCGCGGTCGTCGGGCGCAATGTCCATATAGCCGGCCTTGTCATAGGGCGTTTTGGTCGGTTCCCCGTCTTCGTCCAGCCGGAACAGATAAAACTCCTGCTCCGCGCCGAAATAAAAGGTGTAGCCCCTTTCCCGCGCGTCGGCCATCGCCTGCTTGAGCAGGCTGCGCGTGTCGCATTCAAACGGCGTGCCGTCGGGGTAGGTGATGCGCGTAAACATGCGCACGACGCGTCCCTGCTCGGGCCGCCACGGCAGCAGCGCCAGCGTGTCCGGCTCCGGCCACAGCAAAAGGTCGGAGCGTGCCTCGTCGCCGAAACCGGCAATGGCCGAAGCGTCAAACGCGATACCGTATTGAAACGCACGCTCCAGCTCTTCGGCGAGGATCGAGATATTTTTTTGTTTGCCGAATACGTCGCAGAACGCCAGACGGATGAATTTCACATCCTCCTCCTGCACATATTGCAGCACTTCTTCTTTTGAAAATTGCAAGAGAAGCACCTCCTGTTCTTCGGTATAAAGAAAACGTCCATTCCGGCGCAGACTGATCCTGCGGGAATGAACGCCTTTGCTCATTATGTTTATTATACGCGCATTTTCCGTCTCCGTCAAGCCAAAACACAAAAAACACATTTCACAAAACCGCCGCCCGCCGGACAGCCGCTTTTGGTCTAATTGCATTAAATTGTAAAAAATTGAAAAATCGGGTTGACAAATGCGGCTTTTCGGGTGTAAAATGCGAAACAGAAGGCAAAGGGGTCTTCGGGTAAAACCCGAGGACCCTCTTTTCTTCCCGTTTTTTCGTAAAGGCAAAGACGTCTTTGCGGCAGCCGAACGCTGCCGCAGGGCGTCTTTTTCCATTTCAAGGAGGTCATAATATGTCATACGTCAACGAAGTCATCGACCGGGTAATCCGGGAAAACCCGAACGAACCCGAATTCCATCAGGCTGTCAAAGAGGTGCTGCATTCGCTCGAACCCGTGGTAGCGCAGCATGAGGCGCAGTTTCGCCGCGACGCGCTGCTCGAACGGCTGGTCAACCCCGAACGCCAGCTCAAGTTCCGCGTACCGTGGATCGACGACAACGGCCAGGTACACGTCAACACCGGCTACCGCGTCCAGTTCAACAGCGCCATCGGCCCCTACAAGGGCGGCCTGCGTCTGCACCCGAGTGTGAATCTCGGCATCATCAAATTTCTCGGCTTTGAACAGATTTTCAAAAACTCCCTGACCGGTCTGCCCATCGGCGGCGGCAAGGGCGGCAGTGATTTTGACCCCAAGGGCAAATCCGACCGCGAAATCATGGCGTTTTGCCAAAGCTTTATGACCGAGCTGTTCCGTCATATCGGCGCGGACACCGACGTGCCGGCCGGCGATATCGGCACCGGCGCGCGGGAGATCGGCTTTATGTTCGGCCAATATAAGCGGCTGCGCAACCAGTTTGAAGGCGTGCTGACCGGCAAGGGTCTCCATTTCGGCGGTTCGCTCGCCCGCACGGAAGCGACCGGCTACGGTCTGCTGTATATCCTTGACGAAGCGCTCAAGTGCCGCGGATTGTCGCTGAATGGCAAAACGATCGCCGTGTCCGGCGCGGGCAATGTGGCGATCTATGCGATTGAAAAAGCGCACCAGCTCGGCGCGAAGGTTGTGACCTGCTCGGATTCCACGGGCTGGATCTATGACGAAAACGGCATCGACGTGGCGCTGCTCAAAGAGATCAAGGAGGTCCGGCGCGCCCGTCTGACGGCCTATGCCGAAGCGCGTCCCTCCGCGGTCTATCACGAGGGCAGGGGCGTGTGGAGCACAAAATGCGACATCGCGCTGCCGTGTGCCACGCAGAACGAGCTGCATCTGGCGGACGCCGAACTGCTGGTGAAAAACGGCGTGATCGCCGTGGCCGAAGGCGCAAACATGCCCTCGACCGAAGACGCGACAAACTATCTGCTTGCGCAGCAGATCCTCTTCCTGCCCGCCAAAGCGGCCAACGCCGGCGGCGTGGCCACCTCCGCGCTGGAGATGAGTCAAAACAGCGAACGGCTCCACTGGACGTTTGAAAAGGTGGACAAAAAGTTGCAGGAGATTATGGTCAATCTTTACCACAACATCGACGACGCCGCAAAGAAATACGGCTTCGAAGGCAACTATGTGGTCGGCGCCAACATCGCCGGCTTTGAAAAGGTTGCCCAGGCGATGAACGCGCAGGGCATCGTGTAAACGGCCCGCAGACAATTTGAAAGTACCCGACGTGCGCGGTGCGTTTTCTCCTCTTAAAAGTAAACTGAAATGTCTGACAACATTTTTCGGCTTTCTTTCGCATTGCGAGAGCGTTGGTACCCCGAGGCAAAGGTGTCTTTTCGTTGGAAAAGCGTCTTTGCCTCTTTTTTTTGAAAGGAGTGTTTTTATGCAACCGGCAACCATTCAACAACAATCCGCCGTCTTTTTCATGCCGCCGCGCGAAGAGATGCTGCTGAACACCCCGGCGCCGGCAACGCAAAGCTGCAGCCCGGCCGGCGCGCAAAGCGACTTTTCCCGGGATACCGCAGCGTTTGATTGAGGTGATGTTCGATGTGTTCCATCATGGGCTATTGCGGCCCGAAGCTGCCCGACGCGTTTTTGCGCGGCTTTGACGAAACGGTCTCCCGCGGACCGGATATGCACCGCGTGCTTTCTCTCGGCGCCGGCACGCTCGCGTTTCACCGGCTTTCCATCATGGATCTGCGCGAGGCGGGTATGCAGCCGTTTACACTTGACGGCAGCGCCGTGGTTTGCAACGGCGAACTGTACGGATTTCAAAAAACAAAACAGGCCCTGATCAAAAAAGGCTACACCTTCCAAAGCGATTCCGATTGCGAAATTTTGCTGCCGCTGTATTTCGAATACGGCACCGGAATGTTTTCGATGCTCGACGCGGAGTTCGCGCTGATTCTTTATGACGGCAAAACAAACCGGTTTTTGGCCGCGCGCGACCCGATCGGGATCCGGCCGCTGTATTACGGCTATGACGACAGCGGCGTGATCGTCTTTGCCAGCGAACCGAAAAACCTGGTGCCCCTTTGCAAAACGATCCGGCCGTTTCCGCCGGGCCACTACTGGGAAAACGGCCGCTTTCACTGCTACTGCGATATTGCAAAGGTGGACGCCGTGTGCTATGACGATCTTGACACCGCGTGCCGCAACATCCGCGAAAAGCTGGTAGCCGGCGTCAAAAAGCGGTTGGTGGCGGACGCGAAGGTCGGCTTTCTGCTGTCGGGCGGGCTCGACAGTTCGCTGGTGTGCGCCATCGCCGCCCAAGAGAGCACCCGGCCCATCCACACGTTTGCCATCGGCATGGCGCGCGACGCGATCGACCTCAAATATGCACGGCAGGTCGCGGACTATATCGGGAGCGACCACACCGAGGTGTATATGACGCCGCAGCAGGTGATCAACTCGCTCCATACGGTGATCCGGCTGCTCGGCACATTTGATATCACGACCGTCCGCGCCTCTATGGGGATGTACCTCGTGTGCAAGGCGATCCACGAAACGACCGACGTCCGCGTGATTTTGACGGGTGAAATCTCCGACGAGCTGTTCGGCTATAAATATACCGACTTTGCGCCGTCCGCCGACGCGTTTCAGCGCGAGGCGCAAAAGCGAGTGCGCGAGCTGCACATGTATGACGTTTTGCGTGCCGACCGGTGTATTTCGGTCAATTCGCTCGAGGCGCGCGTGCCGTTCGGCGATCTCGATTTCGTGCGCTATGTGATGGCGCTCGACCCCCGGAAAAAGCTGAACACCTACGGCAAAGGCAAATATCTGCTGCGCCGCGCATTCGAGGGCACCGGACTTTTGCCGGACGAAATCCTCTGGCGCGAAAAGGCGGCGTTTTCCGACGCCGTGGGTCATTCGATGGTGGACGATCTCAAGGCGTTTGCCGAAACCGTGTACACCGACGCGCAGTTGGAGGAAAAGCGCAAAGAGTATACCCACGCGCAGCCGTTTACCAAAGAATCGCTGCTCTACCGCGAAATCTTTGAACAATACTATCCAGGCCAAAGCAAAATGATCGCCGGTTTCTGGATGCCCAACAAAGACTGGGAAGGCTGCAATGTGAACGACCCGTCCGCGCGTGTGCTGGCAAACTACGGCGACAGCGGAAAATGACGGGAAGGGGGATAACTGATATGACAAAATATATCTTCGTCACCGGCGGCGTGGTATCGGGGCTCGGCAAAGGCATCACCGCCGCGTCGCTCGGACGGCTGCTGAAGGCGCGCGGACTCAAGGTTGCCGCGCAAAAGCTCGACCCCTATATCAACGTCGATCCCGGCACGATGAGCCCGTATCAGCACGGCGAAGTGTATGTGACCGAAGACGGCGCGGAGACCGACCTCGACCTCGGCCACTACGAGCGGTTTATCGACGAGGACCTCAACCGCTATTCCAATCTCACGACCGGCAAGGTCTATTGGAACGTTTTGAACAAGGAGCGCCGCGGCGAATACCTCGGCTCCACGGTGCAGGTGATTCCGCATGTGACCAACGAGATCAAGGACTTTGTCTACCGGGTGGGCAAGCAGTCGAACGCCGATGTGGTCATCACAGAGATCGGCGGCACCATCGGCGATATCGAAAGCCAGCCGTTTATCGAAGCGGTGCGCCAGATCTCGCTGGAGGTCGGGCGCGAAAACAGTTTGTTTATCCATGTCACACTCGTGCCGTATCTGCACGGCTCGGAGGAGCATAAATCGAAGCCCACGCAGCATTCGGTCAAGGAGCTGCAGGGTATGGGTGTGCACCCGAATATTATCGTTTTGCGCTGCGACGAGCCGTTGGAAAAGACGATTTTTCAAAAGATCTCGCTGTTTTGCAACGTCAAGCCCGACTGTGTGATCGAAAACGTTACGCTGCCGGTGCTGTATGAAGCGCCGCTGATGCTCGAACGTTCGCACTTTTCCGACGTGGTTTGCCGCGAACTCGGGCTGCAGGCGCCGCCGCCGGCGCTCGACGACTGGACACAGATGGTCAGCCGGATCAAAAACCGCACCGAAACCGTCACGATCGGTCTTGTCGGCAAATACGTAGGGCTCCACGACGCCTATCTGTCCGTTGCCGAAGCGCTGCGCCATGCCGGCTATTTCCACGGCGTGCATGTGGAGATCCGCTGGATCGATTCCGAAACACTTACGCCCGCAACGATTGCACAGACGCTCGCCGGACTTGGCGGCATCCTCGTGCCCGGCGGGTTCGGCAGCCGCGGCATTGAGGGGATGATCCTCGCGGCGCAGTATGCGCGCGAAAACGGTTTGCCGTATTTCGGCATCTGTCTCGGCATGCAGATCGCGGTGATTGAATTTGCCCGCCATGTCTGCGGCCTTTCGGATGCGAACTCCGGCGAATTTGACGCGCAGTGCCGCCACAAGGTGATCGACTTCATGCCCGGCCAGAGCGATTCCATCGACAAGGGCGGCACGCTGCGTTTGGGCGCCTATCCGTGCAAAATCGTGCCCGGCACCACGATGGCGCGCTGCTACGGGAAAACGGAGATCCGCGAGCGCCACCGCCACCGCTATGAATTCAACAACGACTACCGCGAACGGCTGCAAGCCGCCGGACTGACGCTCTCGGGACTTTCGCCGGATGGCACGCTTGTGGAAACGGCGGAGCCTTCCGACCGGCCGTTTTTCGTCGGCGTACAGTACCATCCCGAGTTTAAAAGCCGCCCGAACAAACCGCATCCGCTGTTTCTCGGATTTGTCGGCGCGGTCAAGGAAGGGTGCGATCCGAAATGAAATTTACCAAAATGCACGGCCTCGGCAACGACTATCTCTATGTCTGGGGTCCGGTACCCGACAATATCGCGGCCCTGTCGCAAAAGCTGTCCGACCGCCATTTCGGCGCGGGCAGCGACGGCATGATCTATATCGCGCCGTCCACGGCCGCCGATTTTTCCATGCGGATCTTCAACGCGGACGGCTCCGAAGCGAAGATGTGCGGCAACGGGATCCGGTGCGTGGGCAAATACGTCTATGACAAGGGCTACACCGACAAAACGCGACTGACGATTGAAACGCAGTCCGGCGTCAAAACGCTCCGGCTGCATCTCAAAAACGGCGTGGTCGACACGGTCACGGTGGCAATGGGCATCGCCGCGGTGTCGTCGCCGCAAACGGTGGAAGCCGGCGGCGAAGCGGTCGTGTGTGTCCCGGTCAATGTCGGCAATCCCCACGCGGTGCTGTTTTGCGCCGACGCCGAAGCCGCGCCCGTTGCAACGCGCGGCCCGCTGCTGGAGCATCATCCGGCGTTTCCCGGCGGCGTCAATGTGGAATTTGTGCAGGTGCTTTCGCCCCGGGAGCTGCGCATGCGTGTTTGGGAGCGCGGCAGCGGCGTCACCATGGCCTGCGGCACGGGCGCGTGCGCCAGCACGGCGGCGGCGGTCAGCCTCGGCTACTGTATGCCCGACACGCCGGTTACCGTCCGCCTCGACGGCGGTGCGCTGGAGGTGACGGTTGCGCCCGACGGCGAAATCACCATGCGCGGTCCGGCAACAACTGTATATGAAGGAGAGAGCATCGGATGCTGACACCGAACGACAACTATACAAAGCTCAAGGATTCCTATCTGTTTTACAACATCGCGCAAAAGACCGGCGCCTATCTCCGGGAACACCCCGGCGCGCATCTGTACCGGCTGGGGATCGGCGACGTGTCGCAGCCGTTGTGCAAGGCCGCCATTGACGCGCTGCACAGCGCTGTGGACGATCAGGCTGCCGCCGACACCTTTCACGGCTATATGCCGGAATGCGGTGCGCCGTTTTTGCGCGAAGCGATCGCCGCGCACTATTTAAAACGCGGCGTCAGACTCGATCCGGACGAGGTGTTTATCTCCTCCGGCGCAAGCGACGAGTTGGGCGATATCCTCGATCTGTTCAAACGCGGCAGTACGGTGCTGATTCCGGAACCGGCCTATCCCGCGTATGTGGACGCCAACGTGATGGCCGGCAACCATATTGTGCATCTGCCCACCGACGGCGCCCGCGGCTTTTTGCCTGTGCCGGACGACGCGGTCGACGCGGACGTGATCTATCTGTGTTCGCCCAACAACCCGACCGGCGCGGTGCTGCCCCGGGAACTGCTGGCCCGCTGGGTTGCCCACGCCAACCGTACCGGCGCGGTGATTTTGTTTGACGCGGCGTATGAGGCGTTTATCGAAGACGACGCGCTGCCGCACAGCATCTTTGAACTCCCCGGCGCAGAAACGTGCGCAATCGAAATTTGTTCGCTGTCGAAAACCGCGGGCTTCACCGGCACGCGTCTTGGCTATACCGTGCTGCCCAAAACGCTCGTCCGCGCCGGGCAAAACCTCCACGCCATGTGGGTACGCAACCGCACCACCAAGACCAACGGCGTCTCCTACCTGTTGCAAAAAGGCGGCGAAGCGATCTTTACGGACGCGGGACAGTCGCAGGTCAAAGCGCAGATCGCCGTCTATAAGCAAAACGCAAAAATTCTCACGGACGCGCTGGACGCGTGCGGCATCTCATATACCGGCGGCAAAAACGCGCCGTACATTTGGCTGCGGTGTCCGGGCGGCATGGATAGCTGGACGTTCTTCGACTTCCTTTTGCAACGCGCCCAAATCGTCGGCACGCCCGGCGCAGGGTTTGGCGCATGCGGCGAAGGGTATTTCCGCTTTTCCTGCTTCGGCAGTCCGGAGGAGACCGCAAAAGCGGCAAAGAAGCTGCAAACGGTTTGCGCAAATCTTTAACTTTTCCTGATAAGAAAAGGATCCGCTCTCGCAGCGCGGATCCTTTTTTACTGCCTTGTCCGCTGCGGCACGGCGATATGGCGCAATAAAAACTGCCGCCGCCCTTGCTGTTCTTTGCCGTTTGTGATATGATAGGAAAAACGAAGAAAGGACGGATCGTATGGAGAAGCTGCAAGACAGGATCGAAGCATTATGCCGCAAGGCGAGGGAACGCGGAGACGAAACGCTCACAGTCCGTGTGAAAAAGCAGGAGGTGCCGGCTTTTGAAGCGGCCGGCTTCGTGCGCATCGGCGTTTGGGAAACGGACGGAGACGAGTCGCTGCTGCCGATGGCAAAATCGTTTGCGCTCGAAGATGTGCCCTGGGTGGCGTTTGACGCCGACCGGGAGGCGGTGCTGTTTCGCAACGACTTTTCCTTTCCGGCGGCGTTGGAACGCGTCGGGCTGCGGATTTTGACCCACGGATTTTTGGAGGTCTGGCTCAACGGTACGCGCGTGTCGGACGATCTGTTTGTCCCGGCGTGGACCAATTACAACGCGCAGGATTTTTCCCGGCTGAACTATCCGATCCACGACACGTTTTGCCACCGCTCCTACTTTTTGGACTACGATCTGACCGCCGCGGCGAAAGAAGGCGTCAACGCCTTTGCCGTCCACATCGGCGACGGCTGGTACGGCCAATGGGAGAGCGGCAATGAGGGCATATTGCCCTACGGCGAAAAGAAGCTGTGCTTTGCGCTCACCGTCCGCGCCAAAGACGGCAGCGAAACGGTGTTTACCTCCGGCGACGGCGGCGTGTTCTGCCCGAGTTTTATCCTTAAAACCGGCATGTATTACGGCGAAGAACAGGATCTGCGGCTGCTGGACAGCGACTTTTTTGTCCGGCCCCTGTCCCATCCGGCCTGCCGCCCGGTCAAACCGGTTGAACGGCCGTACACGCTGATGCAAAAGCAGCCCTGTCCGCCCGACCGTGTGCTGCGGCGGATCGAACACCCGGCTGTGCTGTCGGTGTTCGGCGACCGCACGATTTATGACCTCGGCGAAAACGTCACGGGCTTTGCCGTGCTGCAATTTAAAGACGGCGCACGCAAAAACGACCGCGCCACCGTGCGCTATGCCGAAAACCTCCACGCGGACGGATCGCTGAATTTTGATTCCACCGGCGGCTCCCACCGGCTGAGCGTGGACACCTTTCGCGCCGGGGCAAAGGGCAGCCGCGACGTGCTGCTGCGGCCGCATTTTCTTTGGCACGCCGGGCGGTATGTGGAGGTCACGGGCAACGCCGAAATGCTGTATTTCTGTGTGGCGGCGTCGGATGTGCCGGTCACGGCGGCGTTTCGTTCGTCCGACCCGGTGCTCAACTGGCTGTTTGACGCCTATATCCGTACCCAGCAGGGCAATATCCACACCTGCGTGCCGTCCGACTGTCCGCACCGTGAACGGCTCGGCTACACCGGCGACGGCCAGCTCACCGCCGTGGCGGTGATGACGATGTTCGACGCAAAAGCGCTTTACCGCAAATGGATGCGCGACATCGCCGACTGCCAGGATATCCACACCGGCCATGTGCAGCACACCGCGCCGTTTTACGGCGGCGGCGGCGGTCCCGGCGGCTGGGGCTGGTATCAATACTGGAAATTCTATGGTGACGTTTCGGCTTTGGCGCGGTACTATCCCAACATGAAAAAATACCTCGATTATATGCAGGCGCATTGCGACGACCATCTTGTGATGCGCGAAGAACCCGAAGGCTGGTGTCTCGGCGACTGGTGTACGCCGGATCAGTACACCTGCGGCGTGCGGATCCCCGAACCGTTTGTGAACACCTACTTTTACATCCGTTCGCTGCGGCGGGTG
>CACWJV010000034.1 GCA_902761265.1 Oscillospiraceae bacterium
TACCACATAAGTACGTGTCAGTCGGTTGTATTCGGCGTAAAATGCATCGTCATAAGTTTTTGTCGTGCCCCAAAGCTCCTCCATCGGCTTGCCGTCGTCATCTTTGAGATCGGTATATCCGTGCTGTGCGCGCAGATATTTATCGTGATCAATCGGATAGCAGACCAGCTTCGTCATATCTTTCGAATAAAGCACGCCGTCCACGTCGCAGTAGTTCTCGTTTTCGGGGTCGACTTTGATGTTCTGCAGAGCCCAGCAACTGTAAAAGCTCTTGCCGTCAATCTGCTTGACATTTTTGCCAATGGTGATCTCCGTGATCTTTTCGTCGCAGTTAAACGCAAATTCATGCAGCACCGTTATCGGTTTTGTCTTGTCTTCGCCAATCGTGTCAACTGTCAGTTTGAAGATGCGATGGCAATGACAAGAATGACGACCACAAGGATCTGCTTTTTCCGTTTGTTTTTCACTTCTTTGCCGATGCGCGGCGCCTGCAGCCCTTCGATATGATACGTCCAGATCTCATCTTCGGGGATGTCCAGCGTATAAGCCGGTGCCGTCGCGGCTTCCTCTTTTGCCTCTTGCGTTAAGAAATCATCCTTCGGCAGACTCTTTTCTTTTTTACTCATGACAGCACCTCCTCTCCGACAGCAGCGTCCACTGGCTGCTGTTCGATTGCTTTTTCGCTCTCCATCTGCTTACGCGTCACTTCCTCGCGGCGGCGCAATACTTCGATGACCTTAAACTGTTTTTCGTCGGTGTAATCCCAGAAGAAATAGGGAATCGTCATCAGCAGATAGCCGATGATGTCAATGATGATCGGCACGATGATGATTTTCGAACGCGCCGAATCCAGGAACAACACGTCCCAGTTGCTGTTGAAACCGAATTTCAGCAGCAGCAGCGGAATGATCAGACCGATAAACGAGGTAATTGGGCCGGTAAACCAGCCGAACACGCCCGAAAAGCTTTCAAGCCGTTCGCCGGACAGGTACATCTGATAGTCGTTGATACGCACATCCATATCTCGCTGCGCCGTAATGGGAACCGTTTTACACATCTCCATCAGCGCCATCGTGACCACGCAGATGGTGCCGCACAGCAGTAAATGTTCGCCGCAGAAGGTGATTGCAAGTACGATCACCGCGTTGCCGACTGCTCGTGACAGCAAATAAAAAATCTGCAGTTGCTTATAGGTGAATCGTTTGAGAAAATAGGGTGACAGCAGATCGGGCGGTGTGCCGGCAAACTGCACGAAGACGATCAGCAGGCTGTAGATCAAACCGCTTAGACGGAAGGTATACAGATACATAATGACTGCAACGTCAAGCATACCGTTGCCGAGCGAATCAAACAGTCCAACGATTGTATTGATCCATTTGTATTTGTTGCTCATGACGCCGAATAAGCCGTCCCAGAATTTGATTTCGACCTTCTTTTCCAGCGGAGGCTGCGGGATCCGTTCCTTCACACGTCCGGCAAAGATCATTGTCAGACACACTGCCGTGACGAAGGTGATGGGAATGACATAGCGGAACATGTTGATATCTGCCCACTTATATCGCAGCGTGCCGATGATGACCGGCAGAATGATGCCGAGGATCGAGTTGAAAATATGAGAAATTTTGATCGGGTACGACCGAACCAGAATTCGTTCACGCACGTTCGGGCTGATGTTCATAGCAACGGTTTCCATCTGCGCCGGGGTGTTGATCGGGAACCCGAACATATTAAACAGTGCAAACATAAGATTTGCGACCCACACGCGGGTGACGACATCAGGTATATTATAGAACGGCAGCCAGCCAATCAGAATGACCATGATGCACTTCGGCACAGCGTCACAATAAAGGCTGTATTTGTAACGGCCGAATTTGGGAATCAGCTTTTTGCGCCAGAAGATATTGCGCAATCCGACATAACCGTTATAGAAAATGTGTGTGCCGAGAATCTTAAATGCAGACGCACAGGAAATGCCCTCCAGCGAATTCATATACGTCACGAACCGACCGGTCTGATCGAACAGCTTCGACGGGTCAAAGATAATCAAAGATAACCCGACGAGCGTCATACAAAGATAGATAAGATTGATCTTGCGCTCCGTCTTTTTTGGCAAAAAGCCGAGGTTGTCGCACACAAACCACCAGATCAGCGTCCAGATATACCCCAGCGGCATGTTGATGATGTTGATGATGGAAAATGTCAAATACGGCAGTTTGTAGTGATACATCATCAGATAGCACGAAGCCGCAAATGTGATGTATTCCATCGTTTTCATGCCGGCATAGTTGCTGCCGACAGAGATCACAACGTCTTTATACTCCTTATAAGGGACATATTTGCCGGGTGCCGGGGTGTTCCAATGGGTTTTGATCTCACGGAACAGCCACTTGACTTTGCTGCCAAGACCGCCCGAGTTGCTCATAGGACCACATCCTTTCCATTTTTGTTTGCCCTTTAACTATAGAGGATATTCAACAAAATGTCAAGGGAAGACAGACAAACTTTTATATAGAATAACAAAAGTCCCGCCGTTGCAGGCGGGACTCAAATCGGTCAACTCGCAATTCGGATGCTTGTGGTTGCGCTCCACGGGGAGGAAAGCACCTTGCCGGTGTCTTTGTTCATGATAGCCGCTTGTTTTCACGTCTTGTTTTTTCCACGTCACGATCAGTTTGTTGCCGGAGACCTGCACGCTTTTGATCAACGTACCCTTTGGCACAATGGTAAACGTTGTTTGCATGCTGCCGCTGTAGCTTCCTTTAAATTTCACCGTGACGGTCGCTGTGCCGATGTTTTTGTTGTTTTTGTATTTCACTGTGTAATTGTCTGCGCTGATCTTTTTGCCGTTCGTGTCGACAACCTTGACTTTCGGCGTTACTGCTTTGCCGGTATATGCATATTTGTCGGACGACAGCTTGATCTTTGCCGGCGACGCGAGGGTTGTGTCCTTCATCCGCTGGCCGCAGATCAGGCAGATGCTCTGCACAAGACCGGCCTTTTGCGGCGTTGCCTTGATAAACGTGTTCTTCAGCCGGTGGCTGTTATATTCCGCAGGAACAACGGCGGAAACAAGATTTTGCAGCCAGGTGGAGCCGTCGCGGCGGCGGGCGGACAGGGGATTGAGAATCACGGAATACGCACTTTTCACGTCGAGCGCACCGTCGGGATTGCTGAGTGAGCCGGTGTCGCTGATCACATAGCCCATGTTGTTTTCCATACCGACGAAGACCATCGTGTGGCCCGGGAAATACAGGAGCGATCCCACGGGCAGGTTTTTGAGAAACGCGAGCTTTTGCACTTCGGTTTTATTTTCGAGCGAAAAGCGAGTTTCCGGTACGTTTTGCTGCCACGTTGTATTGCGCGGCATATTCAGTCCGCAGCACAGATACACGGCGCGGGTGAACAGCGAGCAGTCCATGGAATCGAGCATGCCTGCCCAACCGTAGCGGTTGCCAAGGCAACTAAACGCGACCTTCAGCAGATTACGCTGCGTCATCGGCAGATAACCGACAGAAACGTCGCAGTGCTGGGAGATGAGCGCAGGCACCTTTTCGTATTGGCCGTCTGCGGTGCGTGTCGGCAGATAAACAGCATAATTGTTATAGGCGAAGCGTTCGCCGAATGCAGCAGGCATTTCCGAAGGCGGGATCAGCTTGAGCATCGTGCCGATCACAAGCTTGACGTTTGCCGTTTGCGGCACAGTCAGCGAAGGTTCGGTATAGGTTTTGTCCGTGGTGACAACCAGGAAATCTTTGCCTGCCGGATTGACTTCAAACGCATCTTTCCAACTGTCACGGTCAGCGCAGATTCCGATATGCGCCGCATTGACCCAACCGGACAAATGACTGCTCATACCCCAGTAAAAAACTTTTCCGTTGTATTCACAGTATTGCTTCACAAGAAACGGTTCGTTCACACGTAATTCGCTGAGTTGAAACTCGCTGTCGGGATCTGTGCTGCTGTAGCCGATCACATCGTCGGTTGGAATCGCATAGATCGCAGTATGTGTGGTACATATCGCATACTGAAACTGACGACTGCCGGTCCAGCCGGTTGCTTGAAAGGCGGCCGCCAAAGAGTCAAAATAGCTGTCATTGTTGAGCTTCGTCCCGCGGATATACAGCTCACGATCCGGTTTGTTCGCGTTGATATCAGCAAGCAACTCGTTTTTGAGTTCGTTCGCGTCATACGCCCGTTTTTCGGCATAAAGATCCACGCGATAGGTGTTCGGCGTTTGCGCCACCATTTTGTTATAGGCGGCGATCTGCGACGGCTTCATTAAAATTACATCCGCGTCGTTTTGCTTGTTGGCCCAATAAGCGGGGTTCGTCATTTGTTCGGTCACACCGGTGATGTATTGCACATTGCCGGCGGCAAAGGCCGGAACGGCAAGCGTGAAAATGAAAAGCAGTGCCAAAAGGAATGAACAAAGTTTTTGCATAAAACAGGGCTCCTTTCTTTGGGAAAGCTGTCTGCATTTTAACATGAATGAGTGGGAATGTCAAATTTCACCTGTTCTTCAGCGGCGTGTTGCTGTCGGTTTTGATGTTTTTCCCGTTTTCATCAATTGACTTTTTCGTCCAATCGGATTACAATAGAACTATAAAACAGGAAAGAAGTGTGCGTTATGGATCATCAGCGTTTACAGCAAAAACGATCCGTCTTTTCCATGTGGCTGCTGGTTTGGGGTCTCGGACTTGCAGGACAGATCTGCTGGAATATGGAAAACCAATGGTTCAATACCTTTGTCTACGCAAAAATCGGCAAAGACCCGTCCATCATCACCGGTATGCTCATCTGCTCTGCGGCTGCCACGACATTTGCAACTTTCTTTTTCGGCACCTGGGCCGACCGTACCGGCCGTCGCCGCACGTTGATTTCGTGGGGATATATACTGTGGGGCATCTTTACCATCACGTTCGGACTCACACAGTTCATCAGCAAAAATCTGTATCTGCTGATAGCGGTCAGCGTCGTGCTTGCCGACACAATCATGAGCTTCTTCGGCTCTATGGGCAACGACGCCGGATTCAACACTTGGACAAATGATATTATGACAGACAAAAACCGCGGCGGTATCGGCGCTGCGCTGGCTACACAGCCGGTGCTCGGCACGATCCTCGGCACGGTAGTCGGCGGCATCCTCGTAGGAGAAGACGACAACTATATGCGTCTGTTTGTTGTCATGGGTGTTTTCGTTATTATATTCGGCTTCATCTCCATGCTGACATTTGGCAAGAAGGACGATGTGACGCCGCACAAAGACGGCGGTTTCTGGCGCCAGTTCATCAGCGTGTTCAACTTTAAACGATTTTTCCAATTGAAAGAACTCGTGCTCGTGCATGTGGCGATTGCGATCTTTTTCATCGGTTTCAACGTCTATTTCGCCTATATGGGCAACTATCTGATCTATTACCTCGGCTACTCGGCGGATATGATGGGAATTATCGAGGCTGTGCCGCTGGTGCTTGCTATGCTGACGGCCATCCCGATCGGGATCCTGATCAATAAGAACAAGCATCCGTACATCTGCATCGCTGCGATCCTTATCAATATCATCGGCCTTATGATTCTGTTTCCGATCAAAGCTTCGCAGGTCGATCCGTCGTCGATCTTCAATTTCCGTATCTGGCTCGGCATCTTCGTGGTCGGCGTCGGCTATATCGGCATTTTGCAAACGACCAAGGTTTGGGCAAAGCAGCTCTATCCAAAGAACGCGAAAGGCCAGTTTGAAGGCATCTGGATCCTCTTCTTTGTACTCATTCCGATGATCGGCGGCTCGTTGATCGGGCAGGCGGTTGTTAAAACCAGCGGTGAAACCTTCCTTGAGGAAGCAAGCGGCCAAATGCAGTATGTGCCGAACGGCAACGTGTTTTTGGTTGGCGCCGCAGTGATTGTTTTCTCGCTGATTCCAATCATACTCTCGATCAAGCACCACAAAGCCCGCGCCGCACGCGAAAACGCCGAAGAAGCTGCATAAACGAAATAGAATTGCCCGCCGGTAAGGCGGGCTTTTTTGGTATGTTTCTTTCCAAAGCCGCATAAAGTGATACAAAACAACCGTTCTGCAGCGGTAAAAAGGAGTTTGAAGCATGGATCTTTCAATGGAATTTCAATCGAACAAATGCTGTGCAACAGTTTTTTCCGGCACAGGCAGACAGGCAATCAGTACGGATTTCACGCTGCCGGACTACTGCGGCGATATCGAACGCATTCTGCACTGCAATGCGGCAGTGCAGTTACATGCTGTCAGCGAAAACAGCGACCGGCTGCGTGCCGAGGGCGAGATCGAGATCCGGCTGCTGTATCAGTCAGACGAGGAAAAACTTGCCGTCTTTGAGCAGCACCTGCCGCTGTCAGTCACGCTGCCGGTCAATGAACAGTCTCAAAACGTACTTGTCCGCGCAAAAGCGGCGGTTGATTATCTCAATTGTCGCGCACTCAGCCCGCGCAAACTCAATTTGAACGGCTCCGTTTCCGTTCAGTTTGAAGTGCTGCAGGAAAACGAGGAAACGCTTGTCAGTTCGCTTGCCGGCTGCGAAGTGTTGCCGCAACAGATCACGGTGAGCTCGCTCGTGTCGCTGCAGCAGCGAAGCTTTGATCTGTCCGAAACGGTCTCTCTCCCGGTGGAGCTGCCGGATGTCGGCGGTCTGATCCATGTCAACGGATTGCCGGTAATCGGGTCGACCGAAGCGGTTGATGACAAGCTGCTGCTCAAAGGCGACATGCAGCTCGACGTGCGATATCTGACGCCCGAAGGAACATTGCAGCGCATGCAGCACGCTTTGCCGATCAGTCAGGTGCTCGACGCACCCGGCGTCAGCGCAGACAGCCGATTGGATATATCGGTTGATCCTTTGTCTGTTTATGCGCAGCCAAAGCGCGACGGAGCCGACGATCTGCGGCTGTTGGATTTTGCGGTAAAACTCAGCGTTACAATCCGTGCCTATGAAACCAAAACACTGACAGCCACTGTTGACTGCTATGCGCCGCACGGATATTTGCAGCCGCAAATGACGACCCGTGCATTTTCGACCTATTTGAAACAACTACAGCTTTCCTTGCAGCAGGAGGAAATGATTGAAACCGGCCTTGTGCGGTGTGAAGTGCTGGATACCGCCATATTGCAAATAAAGCCGAAAACGTCGGCGGATGCCGACACGGTCCATGTTGAATCTGATGTATCGTTGCTTCTGCTTGTACGTGACGTGAACGGCGGCGTGTATGCCTTTGAACGGTCGGTCACACTCAATTTGACGGAACCGCTGCATCTTGACGCGGACGATGTGCGGTTTTCGCCGCAGGTCCATTTACAAATCGTGTCTGCGCAACCGGACGCAGATGGAAATATCCGCGTTGTGCTGGCGGAGCAGGCAACCGGCAATCTTTATGCGGTGCAGCAGATCAGCGTTCTCGCAAATGCGCAAATGTGCGAAAACGACGCACAGCCGGACTGTCAGTTGATTTTGTCTTTTGCAAAAGCAGGGGAGGCTCTTTGGTCGATCGCAAAGAAATACCGCTCCACCGTGTCGCTGATCCAACGTGAAAACGATTTGTCCGATGACGTGGTGGCGGAAGACCGGCTGCTACTGATCCCGACCGCAATATAAAAAAACCGCTTGCGCGGTTTTTTCTCAACAGAAATATCGAAAATATGCGGCAACGCCGATGATCGCAAGATGCAGCACGATTATCAACGGCAGACCGATCATAAACTTTTTGTGCAGCGTTTTGTGACGAATGCAGCGCATGGTGATGTATTCCGCCGCCGCGCCGCCAAACAGCGCAACGATCAGCAGCGTGGATTCCGCGATCCGCCATCTATGTTTTGCGGCGCGCACTTTATCCGTAACCGTCAACAGGACAGCCGCCAGCGATACGACCAACCAATAGGCGCCGATACCAATGAAAAACCGGTGTTCATTCATGTGCGTTTTTCCAGCGGCATTAAATCGTGCGGCTCCAACGTGCAGACAGTTCCGAGCTGTTTTTGCTCCATATAGTTCGGGTTGACGCGAAACACGGCTGCGCATTTCGGGCAAACGGCAACGCCTTCCTGTTTCTTTTTCTTTAGATGTGCTACAACCGACGCGTCCGTAAACGCATAGAGTTTCATTTCTGTTGCCTTGCCGCAAGCGGGACAGACCAAGACGTTGGAATTGCCGACGTCGTTCATCTTTAGTTTTTCGATGGATTTTATCGCCATATCTATCACCCAAAAGCCGCAAAAGCGGCATCCTTTCTTCTTTGCTATGATACACGCTTCGCTGCGATTTTGTCAAGAGGTGAAAAGGCTGAAACGTTTTTTTCTGTGTTTGTTAAGCTTTCTGCTGCTTGCCGGCTGCGGCTTGCGGGAAGAAAACGACAACGGCTTTCTTGTCTATACAACAAAAAAGCAAGAGACACTTTTGTATCAGGATTCCGCGAAAGCCCGGACAGAAATCCGCTGCTGCTGGCTGTCTCATCCGGAACTGAACCCGAAACGGCTCACGGATGAAACCGCATACCGCGATTATTTGCAAACACTTTTCAGACCGATGCAGCGCCTGTCGATTACAGATCTGTTCGTGCAGGTGCGCCCGTTTGCCGACGCAATCTATCCCACCGCGCTGTTTGATCCCTCCGCCTTCGTCACAGGCAAACGCGGTGCGGCGCTGCCGTTTGATTTTCTCTCGGTGATCATCCGGGAAGCGAAAACATTTGGTATGAGCGTTCACGCCTGGATCAATCCCTACCGTGTGCTGTCCGATCCGAAGAATCTTGATACAATCAGCGCAAAGACCGCTCTCGGCGCGTTGATCCGCACAGAACCGAATGCTTTACTGACAACTGCGGACGGCGTCTTTTTGCAGCCCGCGAATGAAAGCGCACAAAAATTGATCCTCGACGGTGTACGCGAACTGCTGCATACCTATTCGCTTTCCGGCGTTCATATCGACGATTATTTCTATCCGTCAGGCGTTACCACACAGGATGACGCCTTTTATCACGCGTATCTCAAGCAGGGCGGAACGTTGAAAAAAAGCGACTGGCGGCGATTGCAGATCACAGCGCTCGTGCGCGCGCTGTATCGTACTGTACATGCTTTTGATGATAAGCTGGTCTTTTCCATCAGTCCCGGCGGTAACCATGCTGAAGATTTCACAAAACAATTCGCCGATGTGGAAAAGTGGTGCAGCGAAGACGGATGCTGCGACTGGATGATCCCGCAGATTTATTTCGGATTCCAACATGCAACACTGCCGTTTGTGCGCACGGCGAAGCAGTGGCGCAGTCTTTGCAAAAATAAAAAGATCCGCCTGATCGGCGGGCTTGCGCTTTATAAGGACGGAAGCGAAGACCGCTTTGCCGGGAGCGGAAAAGACGAATGGGTGCAAAACGATGATGTGATCGCCCGGCAGACGACGGCGCTGCGGCAGCTTGGGTACGACGGCTTTGCCCTATATTCCGCACAATTTGTAAATTTTCAAAGAAAAGCGTGTCAAAGTCTGGAATCTGTGCTATAATACCATATCATAAAACGAAGGACGCTTTCCATGAAAAAACGATTGCTTTTTGCGCTGCTTGCGCTGGCGGTTCTGCTGTCTGCGGCAAGCGTCGCTGTGATAATTCTGAAGTTTCGTCCGAAACCCGACGACACACTGACAACGTTTCATTTTGACGCAGCCGCGCTGCAGACAAATCCCGCGCCGTCAAATAACGATTCCTCCATGACCTATGATTTTCAAATCGGCAACGTCATTGCAAGCGAAGACACCGCAACAACAGAACCGCCGACGACCCAGCCGCTTCCGACCGGGCGCCAGTTTTGCATGATTGTGTCGCCCTTTGCCGACACCTGGAGCGGACAAGCTTCGGACGATACCTTTACGCCGATGTGCACAACACTTGTGCAGGGAACGGTCGATTACATCACCGGCCAGTCTCGCGTGTTCGATGCAGAGGAAAATGAATGGCGCGATTTCTATTTGCTCGCTTCCGGCCGCAAGGTGCGCACCGATGCGGTACAATTGCTGTCTGCTGATACTTACTACGGCTACAACCATGTGAAAGTTGTCTCATCTGAAACAAAGAACGGCGATTTGCAAATCGTTTTGCGCTGCGACTGGAATGTGCCGTATACGTTTGAATTTTCCGGGCAGGACTATTATACCAAAAACAACAAGCATTATCACATCAACGCGTTCACGGCGGACAAGATTCAGTTCACCTTCTACCACACGACCGCTGCGGACGGTTCGGTGAATATCACCGACAGCAATATCGTAACAAACGCGTACTGGACCGTGGACAGCAAAAATAAAACCGCCTCGCTTACAATGCCGCTGCGCAAGATCGGCGGCTATTACGGCTATACCATGCAGCGCAACGCCGACGGCACACTGACGCTCACTGTCAAAAAGAAACCGGCCGGCATCAGCGGTGCGCGTGTGATGCTCGATCCGGGTCACGGCGGCAAGGATTCCGGCGCGCTCGGCTACGGCGGCGCGGTCTACGAATCGCAGGTCAATTTTGCTTTGGCCGTGGCTGCAAAACAGGCGCTCGAACGCCGCGGTGCAACGGTTCTGTTTACACGCACGGATGACGTCTATTATACGCTGGAAGAGCGTAAAAATATGGCGCGGCAGGCGAACCCGGACGTCTTTGTCAGCATCCACTGCAACGCCGCGGAAAACAAAACACGGTTTGGCACCTCAACCTATTATTTCCGGCCGATGTCGCAGCCGCTCGCGCAGTGTATCTATCAGCAGATTCTGTCTGTCTATCAAAATGCACTCTATAGATCCGACAGCTATCGCAGAAACAAGGTCGGCGAAGGCGCCAATTTCCATCCGTTTTCCGTCACACGGCTTGAAGAATGTCCGAGTATTCTGATCGAAACCGGCTATGTGACCAACGACGAAGAATGCGCACTGCTGCTGAATGCCGATAACCGCGCGCGTATCGGGGAAGCGATTGCCGCCGGAATTGCCGACTATCTCAGCCGAGGATAAGGCTGGTCAGCAATAGTAAAATCACACCCGGCAACCCGCCGACCGCCGACACTGCCAATGTCACATCGCTGACCGGCAGACCCACACCGCAAAGCTGCTGCAGCAGATGCAGGGCAAACAGCGCGGCAACGCCGCTGCCGCAACACAAAAGCAGCGCTTTCAACGGATGGCCGCTTTTGAAAACGGCGATCCATGCAACTAATAAGATCGCGCAGCAGGCGATCCAGATTCCTGTTTGCTGCAATTCCATATACTTTCACCTCATAGATTGTCCTGTTTCATTATAGTGACAGGCAACGCGAAATATGACAAAGGAGGCGAACCGATGGTTCCGCTGAAACTCTCACCCGCATTCAAAAATTATATCTGGGGCGGAAACAGATTGATCCGTGCGTTCGGTATGGACAGTCCTTACGAAAAAACCGCCGAGGCATGGGTGCTCTCATGCCATCCCGACGGCGAAAACGTGATCCAAAACGGCGCTTTTGCCGGCCGCACGCTGTCCGACGTGCTGCAAAACGAAGGCAAATCCTGGCTCGGCACGGACGGCAGCGCATTCAGTTTTTTTCCGGTACTCATCAAACTGATTGACGCCAAAGACAACCTTTCCGTACAGGTGCATCCCAGTGACGACTATGCGTTAAAAAACGAAAACCAATACGGTAAAACCGAAGCGTGGTACATCCTCGACTGCGACGAAGACGCCGAGATTATCTACGGTGTGAACCGCGACCTCACCAAAGAGCAGTTCCGTGCTGCGATTGAACAAGGCACGCTGCTCGATTGCGTCAACCGCGTCAAGGTAAAACCGGGCGACCTGTTCTTTATCGCGTCCGGCACGCTGCATGCGATCTGTAAAGGAATTTTGCTTGCCGAGGTGCAGCAAAACTCCAACGTGACCTACCGTGTCTATGACTACGGCCGGCTGCAAAACGGCAAACCGCGCGATCTGCATATCGAAAAAGCGGTGGATGTGACGAACCTTCACGCGATCGACTGCAGCGGCAAACCGCTCGGCAATCCCAAAACGATTGACGGCAACACCGAGACGCTGTTGACCCAATGCAACCTGTTTACGGTGCGCCGGCTGGATGTGAAAGAGCAGGCGACTGTCACCGCCGACCCAACGTCCTTTGTCTCGCTTGTTGCCATCGACGGCAACGGCGTGCTGACCCACGGCGACACGGTGCTGACGCTGTATAAGGGCGAAAGCATCTTCCTGCCGGCTTCTCTTGGCGACGTGGAGATTCTGGGCAATGTGTCGCTGCTTGTTACAACAGTCTGACAGAATACAATAAAATTGGATCAATTTCATCTTGATCCTTGACAAACGGGTTGCCTTGTGCTAATATTAAACTGTCTTCAGGGCGAGGTGCAATTCCTCACCGGCAGTATCTCGGCGCAACAGCGACCGACCAGCCTGCGAACCGGCGAAAGCCGGCCGATTCGGTGAAACTCCGAAGCCGACGGTGTATACTTTACCGTATGCGACAGTCCGGATGGAAGAAGAAGCGCAAAACGCGTATCGCCCGTGATTTCACGGGCGTTTCTTTTTCTCCCTGATGATTCAAAGTCCATGTATAAAGAAAGGATGAATCATCATGTCAAACGCAAAAACTCCAACCCCATCCGCACCGAAAACCAACATCACGAAACTCACCATCACCGCCATGCTCGCTGCCGTTGCTGTTGTGCTGCAATATCTTGAATTCGGCGTGCCGTTCGTGCCTTCGTTTCTCAAAATGGATCTGTCCGATATTCCGGAGCTGATCGGCGCGTTTATTATCGGCCCGGTCGGCGGCGTTGTGATCTGCCTGGTCAAAAACCTTGTGCATCTGCTCTTCTCGTCGTCCGGTTTTGTCGGTGAACTGTCCAATTTCTTGCTCGGCGCTGTCTTTGCGCTGGTCGCAGGCTTAATCTATAAGCGCAACAAAACCAAAAAGACAGCCCTCATCGCGTGCCTTTGCGCTTCGGTCTGTATGGCGCTTGTGAGTTTGCCGACAAACTATTTTATCGTCTATCCGATCTATGCGCAGCTGTTCGGCGGTATGGAGACGATTCTCGGTTTGTATCAGACGATCCTGCCGGCGGCCGATACACTATGGAAGGCGCTGCTGATCTTCAATGTGCCGTTCACCCTTGTCAAAGGGCTGCTGTGCGTGCTTGTCACTATGCTGATCTATAAACCGCTGTCACGTTTGTTTGTACAGATGAACAACGCCATCAACCGCCGCACCAACCGTGTGTGACCGACAAAAACCGACAACTTTGGTAAAACACTTGACTTTCTATCTTAAGTGAGTATAATAGCAATATCAAATTCAATATTTCCTTATTCAGAGCAGCGGAGGGAACAGGCCCGTTGAAGCGCGGCAACCTGCCGGAAGGCAAGGTGCCAAATCCTGCGGTATTGACCGAAAGATAAGGTGTCTTTCCGCGGTCACTGCTGTGACTGCGGTTTTTCTCTGTAAGGAAAAAAGGAGCAAAATTATGGCAAAACATCTGTTTACATCCGAATCCGTCACAGAAGGGCATCCCGACAAAATCTGCGATCAGATCTCCGACGCGGTGCTCGACGCCATTTACGCACAAGACCCGATGGGCCGCGTGGCTTGTGAAACGACCGTCACAACCGGACAGGTCGTGATCATGGGCGAAATCAGCACCACCGCACGCGTTGACATCGCAAAGATCGCGCGTCAGGTGATTTGTGACATCGGCTATGACGACGGCAGCAAAGGCTTTGACGGCAATAGCTGCGCAGTGCTGTTGGCGCTTGACGAACAGTCCGGCGATATCGCGCTGGGCGTGGACAACTCCTTTGAACGCAAGGAAGGGGAGAATGACGATTTCAATCTCAACGGCGCCGGCGACCAAGGTATGATGTTCGGCTACGCCTGTGACGAAACGCCCGAGCTGATGCCGCTGCCGATCTCGCTGGCACACAAGCTTGCAAAGCAGCTTACGAAAGTACGCAAAGACGGCACACTGCCGTATCTGCGTGCGGACGGCAAAAGCCAGGTCACCGTGGAATATGACGACGGCAAACCCGTCGCGGTGACGGCGGTGGTCGTGTCGAGCCAGCACAGCGCCGACGTTTCGCTCGAACAGATCCGTGCGGATATCAAAAAGTACGTCATCGACCCGATCATTCCGGCCGATCTCATGCGGGAAGATACCAAAATTTATATCAACCCGACCGGCCGCTTTGTGGTCGGCGGTCCGCAGGGCGACAGCGGTCTGACCGGCCGCAAGATCATCGTAGACACCTACGGCGGCTACGCCCGCCACGGCGGCGGCGCGTTTTCCGGCAAAGACCCGACCAAAGTTGACCGCAGCGCAGCCTATGCGGCAAGATATGTAGCAAAGAACATCGTTGCCGCAGGCCTTGCCAAAAAGTGTGAAGTCCAGCTTGCCTACGCCATCGGTGTTGCAAAACCGGTATCCATTATGGTTGACTGCTTCGGCACGGCTGTGATCGACGAGGACAAGCTCGAAGCGATCGTTGAGGAAACCTTTGATTTGCGTCCGGCTGCGATTATCAAGCAGCTCGGTCTGCGTGCGCCGATCTACCGTCAGCTTGCCGCCTACGGCCATGTCGGCCGGGAGGATCTCGGCGTGAAGTGGGAAGATACCGACAAAAAAGACGAGCTGCGTGCCCGCGCAGGTCTGTGAGAATCAAAAGTTGTCCGGCAGGTAATCCTTTTCCCGAATGGTTGTATTCAGCTCTTGACAAATAAATCCCATGTGTTGTATAATAGAAAACACGAAAAAAGGAATGGAGGTTGTTTGTAATGAAAAAAACAACAAAACGCATCATCAGTCTCATGCTTTGTCTCCTCATGCTTACCGGCGCTTTTGCTCTGTTTGCCAGCGCAAAGGATATCGAGAGCAATGAAGACGATATCGCTGAATATGGTTCCTACTGCGATAAAGCGACAAATGGGTCTAATCAAATGACAAACTTCCATAATGAAGGTAACCCAAATCTTGTGATTGTGCGTGATTTCTCCTGCGTGGAAGATATCAAAAAGAACTATGGTGTAGAAAAGAACTATATTCTTTACTACTGCAAAGCCTGCGGCAAAAACATCCGTGAAGAGTTCAAAACACCTCAGGCGCAT
>CACWJV010000035.1 GCA_902761265.1 Oscillospiraceae bacterium
CGCGTTTCGCTGTATTCCACAATCCCCTCGCAGCCTTCGATGATGGCCTGTTTGTTTGCGCAAAGCTCCACACGCGGCGCGGAAAGCTCGGTTTCGGACCCGAACGCCGACAACGACGCGAGCCGTTGTTTCCATTGATGCACCATGACACCGCCCCTTTCTCCTTCATGCTTATGCCGGACGGCTTCTATTTATCCGTACGGGCGCATATATCTTAGCGGTGAAGCTCATGAAACAACGGACTGCATTTTCGCTGCAAAGCATTTTCTTTTCTGTGGAAGCGCTGTGTCTTGCGGCGCTCGCTGTGCTGCTGCTCGTCTTTCCAAAGCAAACGGCGGCCGGGGTGACGCAGGGGCTGCGGCTTTGTTTTTCGTCGCTGGTCGGGTCGATTCTGCCGTTTTTGGTGGTTACGAAGCTCTTTTTGCTGCGCGGGCTGCACCGGCTGCCGGTTTGGCGCCGGTCGTTTTTCGTGCGCCGTGTGCTGCGGTTGCCGCAATCGTGCGCCGCGGTGTTTGTGTTTTCTATGATCGGCGGCTATCCGGTCGGCGCGTCGATGGCGACGGATCTTTGGAAATCCGGCGGGATTACCCGCAAGCAGGCGCAAAACCTGCTGCTGTTTTGCGTCAGTCCCGGGCCGTCGTTTGCGGTTTCCGCGGTCGGCGTCGGAATGCTCGGCAGCGCTAAAGCTGGGATCGTGCTCTATGCGTCTGTGGTCATCGGCGCGGTTCTGACCGGGATAATCGCGCGGCTGTGTTTTGGAAAAAAGGCTGCGGCGCCGGAAAAGGAACCGCCTGCGGTGCAGCCGCTGCCGGTGGCCGAAAGTGTGGACCGCGCCGTCAGGGAAAGTGTGCAGACGATGGTGCTCATCTGCGGCTTTGTTGCGCTGTTTCAAGCGCTGCTCGCTTTGCCAAAGGCGTTGGGGCTGCCGCAGTCTGCGATTGCTTTTGCGGCGGCGGTGTTGGAAGTGACGGGCGCGTGCCGGTATTTGTCGCCGCTTGTGCCGCTGCCGGTACTCGCGCTTGCGGCGGCGTGGGGCGGCGTTTGCACCCATTGCCAGCTTTCGCCCTTTCTCGGCGCACTGGAGCTGCCGTATGGGAAGTTTCTCGTTTTCCGCGCCGTCCACGCGGGATGCAGCTTTCTTTGCTGCCGAGCGCTGCTGGCGGTTGTCCGTCTCCCGGCCGGTGCGATGCAGCAAAGCGTCATTCGTCCGGCAGTGCAGCAAAGCTATTTGCTTTCTTTTTGCATGTGCGCGATGTGTGTGCTGCTGCTTTTGGGTTCGCGCTTTTCGATCCGGCTGACGCGTATAAAATAGCTTGCATTTTGCGGCCCGGTGTGCTACAATACAGAAAGACTAAAAGAAGAAAGAGGATTGCCTATGAGACAAAAGCTCACGCGGGCCAAGGATCATCCGAAAAAATGCGCCAACTGTGCGTTTGGCAGCACGGTGGAGGGCGACAAAGAGGTGCTGTGTTCCCGCAACGGGGTGATGCAGCCGGACGACTGCTGCGGCAAATATACCTACGATCCGCTCAAACGCAAGCCGCAGCGCCAAACCATTTCATCCGACTACAGTCCGGAGGACTTTGCATTATAAAAGAAAAAAACCGCCGTGGGGACACCCTTCGTAAGGACGTGTGTCTCTGGCGGTTTTCTTTTTTTGGCTGGATTTGGCGGTGCTGAAACCGTATCTTTTTCGCCGAGATGCGACATACTAACGGGGATCAAACAGCAAAGGATGTCGAGAAATGGATCTTTCTGTCTTTTCCCCGAACAGCGGCAAAGCGCGTGCGATCGACACGGCGTTTGGCCGTTTTGACCGTTTTCCGATCCGCACGCATGTCATTATGCGCGGCGAACAGATTGATGACGTGATGAAAAGCTACGCGCCGACGCCGCTTTTGAAAAGCGATTATCTGTTTGTCAGCGAAAAGATTGTCGCCATCTGTCAGGGCCGTGCGTGGGATATCAGCGAGATCCGGCCGTCAAGACTAGCCAGAGTGCTCAGCCGGTTTGTCTACCGGTCGCCCTACGGGATCGGGCTCGGGTCGCCCTGGACGATGCAGCTTGCCATTGAGGAGGTCGGCGTTTTGCGGCTGCTGGTTGCCGCCGCGTGTTCCGCGCTGACCAAACCCTTTGGCATCCGGGGTGTGTTTTACCGGATCGCCGGCACGGCGGCGCGCGCGATCGACGGTCCGTGCGATTGTACGATTCCGCCGTATAACCATTTCGCAAAAAAGGCGCCGAAGGATCCCGACCGGGTGGCGCGACGGATTGCCGGGCTGCTCGGGTGCGGCGTTGTAATTATCGACGCGAACGATCTGGGTGTGGAAGTGCTCGGCAAAAGCAGCAGCAGTATTCCGACGCTGTTTTGCAAGCAGGTATTCCGTGACAATCCGCTCGGGCAGTCGCACGAAAGCACGCCGCTTTGTGTCGTAAGGCGGACAAGTTAAAAGCGGCCGCACCCACGCAGCCGCTCTTTTTTATCTTGTTTCTTGCATTCTTGCCTTCTTGCTTCTTGCCCTCTTATTTCTTTTTCATCATCCGCATGGAATTGAGGATCGCGAGGATCGACACGCCGACATCTGCGAACACGGCGAGCCACATATTGGCGATACCGCACGCGCCGAGAATCATCACAATCGCTTTGACCGCGAGGGCAAAGACGATGTTTTCTTTCACGATCCGCATGGTCTTTTTGGCAAGGCGGAGTACGGACGGCAGCTTTGAAAGATCGTCGTCCATAATCACCACGTCCGCCGCTTCGATCGCCGCGTCGGATCCCATGGAGCCCATGGCGATGCCGATATCCGCGCGCGCGAGCACCGGCGCGTCGTTGATCCCGTCGCCGACATAGGCGAGCGTTGTGCCATTGGCTTTTTGCTGCAGCAGCGCTTCTAATTGCTCCACCTTCTGCGCCGGAAGCAGATCGGTATAGACCGCGTCGAGCCCGAGGACGTTTGCGACCGATTGACCGACCGCTTTACGGTCGCCGGTCAGCATGGACAGCGACCGCACGCCGTTTTGCCGCAGGGCGTCGAGCGCTTGCTTTGCGCCGGGTTTGACGGTATCGGAGATACAGATTTGCCCGCAGCAGACGCCGCCGAGCGCCACATAGACAACCGTTGCGTCGTTTTCTCCGGCAGGGATTTCCACGGAAAACTGCTGCATCAGCCGCTCGTTGCCGACGAGCAAAGGTTTGCCGTCCAGTTCGGCGCACACGCCGTGGCCGGGCAGTTCACGCAGATTTTTGAGTGCGGCGTCCGGCGTTTTGCCATAGGCCGCAACGATGGATTTTGCAATCGGGTGGTTGCTGCCGCTTTCCGCCGCGGCGGCAAGAGAAAGCAGCGTTTCGTCGTCCATGCCGAGCGGATGTACCGCCGAAACATGAAACGTGCCTTCGGTGAGCGTGCCGGTTTTATCAAACACCATCCCGGACAATCTGGACAGGTTTTCGAGATCGTTGCTGCCCTTGACAAGCACGCCGGCCCGCGAGGCGGCGCCGATGCCGCCGAAAAAGCCGAGCGGCACGGATATCACCAGCGCGCAGGGACACGAGATGACGAGAAAGATACACGCGCGGCGCAGCCAGTCGCTCCAAAGGCCGCCGCACAGCACCGGGATTGCGAACAGCAGCGCGGCCGCAACTGTGACAACAGGCGTATAGACCTTTGCAAAGCGGGTGATAAACGCTTCGGTTTTCGCTTTTTTGCTGCTCGCGTTTTCCACAAGCTCCAGAATTTTGGACACCGTGGAATCCTCAAACGCTTTGGTTACCTGCACGCGCAAAGTGCCGTCGCCGTTGATGCAGCCGGAAACGATCGTCTCGCCCCGGTCGATCGGCCGCGGGAGCGATTCGCCCGTGAGCGCGGCGGTGTTGAGCAGTGAACTGCCCTCGAGCACCACGCCGTCCAGCGGTACGCGTTCGCCGGGTTTAATGACGATTGTCTGCCCGACCGCCACGTCGTCGGGGTCCACCCGCTCCACGCCCTCGTCCGTTTCGAGGTTCGCGTATTGCGGCACAATTTCGAGCAGCGCTTTGATCGACGCGCGCGAACGGCCGACAGCGATCTTTTGGAACAGTTCGCCCACCTGGTAAAACAGCATGACCGCCAGCGCCTCGTCGTAGGCGCCGATGGCAAACGCAGCGACCGTTGCGATAAACATCAGCAGGTTTTCGTCAAAGATCTCGCCGGAGCGGATATTGCGCAACGCTTTCCGGATAACGTCGTAAGAGATCAGCAGATACGGCACAAGGTAGCAGCCGATCACGGCCCAGCGTGGAAGGCTGTTCAGGACGCCGAAACGGTGCAGCACTTCGAGCAGCGCAAACAGCGCCGCTGTAACGAGGATGCGCCAAAGCGTCTTTTTTTGTTTTGGATTCATCTCGTTCGCCTTCTTACGCTGTTACGATTTTGCAATCGGGTTCGATTTTGGCGCAGGTCGCTTGCGCGAGACGGACGATTTCATCAAAGCGCGCGTCGTCCGCGTCGAGCGTGAGCTTTTGCAGCAGGAAGTTGATCTGCACGTCGTTGACGCCCGGAATCTTCCGGATGGCGTCTTCCATCTTGGCGCCGCAGACAGCGCAGTCCAGTTCGTCGAGTTTGAATTTCTTTTTCATAACAGAACCTCCTAAGTTTGAACAGTTGCACAACCGTTCAATTAAATAGTCAAAAGATTTGGCGACTGTCTGTCGCCCTGTTTATTCGAGGATGTGCTCCATGCAGGCGGAAAAGATCGTTTCCACATGCTCGTCCGCAAGCGAATAGTAGACCACGCGGCCCATTTTGCGGTTTTTGACAAGATTGGACTGCTTGAGGATCCGCAATTGATGGGACACCGACGATTTCGTCATACCGAGCAGCACCGAGATATCGCACACACACATCTCATGGGTTTTGAGCGCATAGAGAATTTTTACGCGGGTGGAATCGCTGAACAGTTTGAACGCGTCGGCAAGATCCATCAGCACGTCGTCCTCCGGCATCACGGCACGCACGGCGTCGACGACATCCTCATGGATGGATTCGCAGTCGCAAAGGTCCTGGTTGTTGTTCCACGCAGCAGACATGTTGGTTCCTCCGTTGTATACTTGCATTGATCGTTGAACAGTTGAACGACCTTTCAACTATTATTATACGCACGCGCTCGCATTTGTCAATAGGAAAAAAGAAAAAAAGCAGCACCCATACTGCTTTTTTCGAATGAATTATGCGTCCGCCGCCACAAAGGGAAGCGTGATTGTAAAATCGGTATACTGCGGCGTACTTTGGGCGGTGATGGTGCCGCCGTGCATTTCCACAATCTGCTTACTGATTGCAAGCCCCAGTCCCGCGCCGCCGGAAGCGCTGGTGCGCGACGCGTCGGCACGAAAGAACTTTTCAAACAAACGCGCAAGCTTGTCCGGCGGGATCTCGTCGCAATGGTTGCGCACGCGGATCAGCACCAGATCGTCTTTGCGCTGGGCGCCGATGCGGATGGTGGTTTGCGGGTAGCTGTAGGCGACGGCGTTTTTCAACAGATTGTCGAGCACACGGGCGATGCGTTCTGCGTCGGCGAGCATAACGATGCGCTGCGCGATCTCTACCGACACGCTGAGCTGCTTTTCCATCAGCATCGGGTAAAACTCGTCCGCGATCTGGTTCACCATCATGCCGAGGTCGATCCGGTTTTTTTCGAGTGTGATCGTCTGCAGATTGTAGCGCGTGATCTCGAAAAATTCATTGATGAGCATCTCGAGGCGGCAGGCCTTTTCCAGCGTGATATCCACATACTTCGCGCGCTGCGCCGGCGGCAGATCGGGCGCTTCCTGCAGCAGCGAGAGATAGCCGATCACGCTGGTCAGCGGCGTTTTCAGATCGTGCGCCAGATACATCACCAGATCGTTTTTGCGCGCTTCGCTCAGCGCGGCGATCTGTTTGCTGCGGTAAACGCTGTGCTTCATATCCTTGAGCGCAATCTCCACGTCGGAAAACCGGCGTGAAAAATGCCGGATCTCCTGCTCGTCGTTGAAAACGGCCGAAAGGCTGCGCCAGGTTTTGTCGAAATTGTGCAGCGTGCTGACGGAAAAGACAAACGCCGTCAGTACAAACAGCACCGCCCACAGGATCAGAAACGCCGATATCTTATGCTCCATGCCCCACAAAAACAGCTTTTCTCCGAGCAGGTTTTGCAGCGTGCCGGTCACGGTATAGTAGATGTCATCGTACAGTTTGCTGGCGAGATATAGGATCAAAAAGAGAAACAGCAGCGCCAGCAGCTCCATCAGCCGCACAAACAAAAAGGAGCGGATGATCTTGACGCTGATCCGTTCGCCGGGCGCAAAGGCTTTGCGGGCGCGGCGGTTATGGTTTTTGGTTGGTTCTTTCTCCCGTTTCAATTCTGTATCCCACTCCCCAGACAGTTTTGACAAAACGCGGTTTTTTTGGCGGTTCATGCAGCTTTTCGCGGATGCGGCGGATGTGCACCATGACGGTGTTGTTGCTGTCCAGATACTGCGCGCCCCAGACTGTTTCGAAGATCTCCTCGGTGGGAACGACCTTTCCGGCCCGCGCACAAAGCAGCGACAAAATACCGAATTCGGTCGGCGTCAGCTCGATCTCTTCGTCAAACAGCGTGCAGCGGTGCGTTTCGTTGTCGAGCATCAAACCGGCGTGTTCAAACACGTTTTGGCGGTTTGCTGTATCGTTATACTGCGTATAGCGGCGAAGCTGCGCTTTGATCCGCGCCGTGAGTTCCAGCGGATTGAAGGGCTTTGTCACATAATCGTCGGCGCCGATCGCAAGGCCGGAGATCTTGTCCGTATCCCCTGTGCGCGCCGTGAGCATGATGACCGGATAGCAGTACAGGTCGCGGATTGCGCGGCAAAGGGCGAACCCGTCAATATCGGGCAGCATCACGTCGAGCACGGCGAGGTCGAACCGTTCGCTTTGAATCTTTTTCAGCGCATCCGTTCCGTTATCGCAGACCGTGACGGCATAACCTTCCTTTTGCAAACAGTCGCGCACCAGCTCCGCAATTTCCTTTTCATCATCCACAACCAGCAGTTTCACTTGTTTTCCTTCGCCTTTCTTTTTCCGGATTTTCTCTTTTCCTTTCGTCTATTGTACCATAGAATCCGCCAAAATAATCCTTAAGACTTTCTGAACTTTTCGTGACAGGCTTGTTGCAGTCCGTTTGGAATTATTAAGAAAAATAAGCTCTCCGTAAAAAAGTGAAAAAACAGCTTTTCTTTCGACAATTTTTATTGTAGAATAAAATGAATGATTGATAAAGGGGAGTTTTGTTTATGAGTAAGATCGTTATCGTCGACGATGATCTTGATATCGCACGCCTGATTTCCGATGCGCTCGAGGACGAACATCTGGACACGATTGTGTTTGACGACGCCGTTGCCGCGCAAAGCTATATCATATCTTCGCCGCAGGAGATCGCTTTGATTACGCTCGACATCATGATGCCGGAGATCAGCGGTCTGGATCTTTGCCGCACGATCCGCGACAAGGTGGACTGCCCCATCATCTTTGTGTCCGCCAAGGGCAAAACGCTCGACACCGTGCTCGGCCTCGAGATGGGTGCGGACGATTATATTACAAAGCCGTTTGTGGTGGAAGAATTTGTAGCGCGGGTCAAAGCGCATTTGCGCCGCGAAAAGCGCAGCAACGCGCTGCCCGAGGAGGACGTGATCCGCGTAGGTGAAATCCAGCTTCGCGTCGGCTCCTATGAGGTATTTAAAAACGGCAAAAGCGTGCAGTTTTCCACCCGCGAATTTCAGCTTTTGCAATATCTGATGGAAAACGTCGGCAAGGTGCTCACCCGCGAGCAGATCTTTTCGCATGTGTGGGACACGGAATTCGGCGATATCGGCACCGTTGCGGTCAACATCAAGAGCATCCGCGACAAAATCGACCCGGACAACAAATATATCAAAACCGTCTGGGGCGTCGGCTATAAATTCATCAACGTCCGCTAAAAAGGAGAATTGCCATGAAAGCCGGCCATCGTGCCAATCTGATCATCGCGCTGTTTACGCTGCTCGTGATCGTTGTGTTCGGCTATGCGTATAACGCCTCCGTCACCCGCAGTGTAACCGATGCAATCTATAACGACCGCCAGGCGCTGACCGATTACAACACCGAAATCATCGCGGCGCTGACCCGGGCGGAAAGCACCGGGGACTGGGCCCAGATCATCAACCAGTATGACGAGATCGTGATTTCGATCAAGGATTCCGCCAACCGGATTATTTTGCGCTCCGAAGGCCGTTCGCGCTCGGCGCTCGACGTCCGGATCCGCACGCCGTTCGATTATCACAACCGCGCCTATATGATTATTTCGAGCATGTATCTGCTGCGCGATTACACCACCCACACACGCGAGCTGGTCAAGTTTATCTTCATCGAATTTTTGATCGGGCTGTCGGCGCTGTGTATGCTGATCTTTGTGATCTATACGGTGATTTTACGGCCGTACCGACGGTTTTATCATTTGATTGAAAAATACGAACGCGGCGAACCGCTGCCGCCCCAGCATTTTCGCGGCAACGTCGCCAGAATCTACGCGCGGTTTCTGGAGATGACAAAGAATCTCGAACAACAGCAGCAGACCCAGCGGCAGATCATCGCGTCGATCTCCCACGATATCAAAACGCCGCTCACGTCGATCCTCGGCTATACCGAGCGGCTGCAAAAAGGCGGTTTGTCGCCGGAACGCCAGCAGACGTATTTGTCGACGATCTATGCGAAATCCAACGAGATGCAATCGCTGATCAGCGAGTTTGACGAATATCTGAGCTACAAAATGTCCTCCGCTGCACACACGGAGCTGCTTTCGACCGAACAGCTTTGCGTCTGTATGCGCAAGGAGTTTGAGGACGAGCTTTCGTTTTCGGGCATCTCGTTTGAGCTGAACAACCGCGCGCCAAGCGCCATGCTGCGCGTGGACTGCGCAAAAATGAAACGCGTGGCGGGCAACATCATCAGCAATTCCGCCAAGCATATTCCGCCAACGGGCGGCAGAATCGTATGCACCGTTGACGCAGACAAGCAAAGCGTTCAGTTTCGTTTTGCCGACAACGGCGACGGGGTGCCGCAGGACAAGCTGCACTTGATTTTTGAGCCGTTGTACACCTCCGACACCAGCCGGAAAGTGGCGGGGCTCGGGCTGTCGATCTGCAAGGAGATTGTAGAAGCCCACGGCGGCTCCATCGAAGCCGGCAGAGCGGCCATCGGCGGTCTGGAGCTGTGCATTACGCTGCCGCGTGCAGACAAATAAATCATAAGCTGCCCGTTCGCGTCAAGCGGGCAGTTTTTTACTGCCGCGTTCCCCGTCCGATGCTTGACATCCTCTTTTTCTTCGGGTATGATAGTAGCAGATATTTCCTGTTGAAAGGATCGATTACATGCGTTTTATCAAACGGCACAAGGTGCTGATGATTGTACTGACCGCCATTGTCGTGTTTTTTGCGGTCTGCGCGGGCTATATCTGGCATCTGCTCGGGCAGATCCAGTTTATCGAACGCGCCGGCGACCCGTCGCTGACTGTGCCGACTTATGCCGAAGAGGAGCAGCAGGAGGACGCCGACATCGAAGATATGGCGCTGTCCGCAGACGACGCCGCGGCGCTGCTTGACGCCGACGCCGCCATCCGTGCAAATCTGGACGACAGCAAAAAGTGGTACAGCGACCAGGTGATGAACATCATGCTGTTCGGCTATGACTACGGCAGCAAACAGTACCCCTACGGCCGGTCGGACGCGATGATTGTTCTTTCAATCAACAAGACGGCCAAAAAGGTCAAGATTATCTCCCTGTCGCGCACCGCCTATGCGGCGATTCCGGGCTATAAAAACACGCGGCTGAGCCACGCGCACGGCTACGGCGGACCGGATCTTGCCATCCGTGCGATCGAGCAGAACTATAAATTCCGAATCGACAACTTTGTTGCCTGCTCGTTCGATTCGTTTAAACAGATCATCGACGCGTTCGGCGGTGTGCCGATTACGCTGACCGACAAGGAAGCGAAGGTGATGCGCGCGCATTTCGGCGGGTTCCAATCCGCCGGCAGCTACAACCTCAACGGCGAACAGGCGCTGCTGTATGCGCGCACGCGCAAGATTGACACCGACCGCGACCGCACGGGCCGCCAGCGCAAGATTTTGATTTCGCTTGCGGCAAAGGCACGCGGCTTTTCCACCACAGACTATATGCGGCTGCTCGACCGGATTTTGCCGCTGGTCTCCACAGATTTTACAAAAAGCGAACTGCTGCTGCAGATGGCGTCGGCGGTCGGCTATCTCGGCTGGAACTTTGAGCAGCATTTGATTCCGGCAAAACCGTATAAGCTCGTTTTGCGCGACAATTTTGAGGTTATATTGATGAACTGGCCGTATGAAGTGGACTATCTGCACGAGGTCATGTATGAAGACGTGATCCCGAACTATGAGGACTGACCGATGAAAAAAACCAGCAATCCCCTGCCCGTCAGCAAAAACGACGATATCCGGCTGGAGATCACCGCCTTTTCCGCCCTCGGCACAGGTATCGGCCGCCACGCGGGATTTACCGTCTTTGTGGACGGCGCGGTGCCCGGCGACGTGATTGACGCGCATATCATCAAAGTGAAGCCCACCTACGCTGTGGGGATCATCCGGCGTGTGGTCAAACCGTCGAAAGACCGGATCGCGCCGGACTGCGCCGTGTCCGACCGCTGCGGCGGCTGCTCATTCCGCGCCCTCAGCTACGACGCAGAGCTGCGATATAAAAAGCAAAAAGTGCAGGACGCGCTGCGGCGCATCGGCGGCCTGGACGTGGCGGTCAAAGAGATTCTTTCCACCGGGCAGACGGCCGGCTACCGCAACAAGGCGCAGTATCCCGTTGCACTGACAGCGGACGGCAAAACGCTGATTGGCTTTTACGCCAAAAAGAGCCACCGCGTGATCGACTGCCGCGACTGCAAACTGCAGCCGCCGGCGTTTGAAGCGATCCTCAACGTGATCGCACGCTGGGCGGCCGAATACGGCGTCAGTATCTATAACGAAGAGACGCACGCCGGCCTTTTGCGGCACATCTATCTGCGCAAGGGCTTTGCGACCGGCGAAACGATGGTGTGTCTCGTCACACTGCGCGACGAATTGCCGCACGCCGACGCGCTGATCGGGTCGCTGTTGGACGCCGACCGCAGCGTGTGCAGTGTGATTTTAAACGTAAACCCCGACAAAACGAACGTCGTGCTCGGCAAGCAGTGCCGCACGCTGTTTGGCAAAGACGAAATCGAAGATATTCTTTGCGGTTTGCGGTTTCGGATCTCTCCCCTGTCGTTTTATCAGGTCAATCCGCAAGGCTGCGAGCTGCTTTACAAACAGGCCGCCGATTTCGCTGCGCTCACCGGCAGCGAAACGGTACTCGATCTTTATTGCGGCGCGGGCACGATCGGGCTTTCTATGGCGCACAAAGCGAAGCAGATCATCGGCGTGGAGGTCATCGACGCGGCGATTGCAAATGCGAAAGAGAACGCAAAGCGCAACGGCATCGGTAACGCGCGGTTTTTCTGCGACGACGCTTCCGGCGCGGCAAAGCGGCTGCAGCAGGAAGGGCTGCGGCCGGACGTGATTGTGCTTGACCCGCCGCGCAAGGGCTGCGCGCCCGACGTAATCGACGCGGTGGCGGCAATGGCGCCCGACCGGGTGGTCTATGTATCCTGCGACCCGGCCACGCTCGCCCGCGACTGCAAGCGGTTTGCGGAGCTCGGCTACCATGTGCAGGAAGCTGTAGCCGTGGATATGTTTCCGCGGACGGTGCATGTTGAGACGGTCTGTTTGATGTCAAGGGTCGAAGGGAAATAGCCGCGAAAGCTTAAGTATACTGCGGTTTTCGGGGAATCGGGCAAATTTGGCATTGGGCGGGACATGCGCTTCTCGGCAACTTATCCACGGGCAAATCAGCTCAAAAAGTGTGAGAGTTGAGTTGCCAAGTTAGATGTCACTATGTTGAGTTGCCGAGTTAGATGTAGGGGTAGTTGTGGCTGTGATTTAGATGTCGGAGCGATGGTTGGAAATGAAATGTCCAGCAATTCGCTGTTTATGGTAAAGACAATTAAGTGGAGATTCGCTATGCTTTTCTCAGGAGGTGGGTCATATGGATCTTATGAAAACAGGCAAATTTATAGCGGATCTTCGAAAAGAGAAAGGTCTGACGCAAGAGCAGCTCGGAGAAAAAATCGGAGTCACTAATAAAACAGTCTCCCGATGGGA
>CACWJV010000036.1 GCA_902761265.1 Oscillospiraceae bacterium
CAACGGCACCACGGGCAACTACGGGCTGCTCGATCAGATCGCCGCGCTGCAGTGGGTGCACGACAATATTGCCTCCTTTGGCGGCGACCCGGACAAGATTACGATCGCCGGGGAATCGGCGGGTTCGTCTTCGGTCAACGCCGTGTGCGTGTCGCCGCTGGCCAAGGGGCTGTTCCGCTACGCGATTGCCGAAAGCAGCGGCATCGCCGCCGTCAGGCCCTATCACACGTTCCGCACCATGCAGTCCGCGCTGAAAAGCGGCAAAGCTTTGCAGGAGGAATTCGGCGCGAACGATCTCGCATCTTTGCGCGCGATCCCGGCGGAACAGCTCGTCTATACGAAGCAAAACAACTCCGCCATGACCGTAGACGGCTACGCGATCACCGAGCAGCCGTATTTGACATACGAAAAAGGCAACAACAACGAAGAAGCGCTGATGAACGGCTTCAACGTCCACGAAGCGGACTTCTTCACGTTTATGCAAAAGGTCAACGCTGACAACTACGAAGAAGCGCTGCAGCCCGTGCTCGGCGATTGTGCAAAACAGGCGACAAAGCTCTATCCGCCGGAACCGGTTGACCCGGCGTACAAACTCGCCATTGTGGAACAGGGCGGCGACGCCAAGGGCGCGTTCAACAAAGTCTATTCCGCGGCATGGTTCTCCTACAGCCATTACGTCTGGTCAAACCTGTTGGCAAAGCAAAAAACGCCCGTGTATCTCTATTACTTCACCAAGGACAACGGCTCGCTGGGCAATGCCCACGGCGGCGAAATGCCCTATGCCTACGGCAATCTCAAGGCGCACGACTGGCTGTATGACGACAGCGACTACGCCCTCTCCGAACACATGATGGACTGCTGGGTGAACTTTGTACGATTCGGCGACCCGAACGGCGAAAACGCCGCGCCGACGGACACGACCTACGGGCATTGGGACGCCTTCAACGCCGCGCCGGAAAAGGTCTACGAATTCGGCGAACACATCGGGATGGTCGATATGCCCGATCTTGCGTTGTTCCGGCTGCTGGACACGTATCAGCATTCGCTGGAATCATAGGAAACGGATCATAAAGCACTTGCGGTCGCGGGAAACCACGCGGCCGTTTTTTATGTTGCTGCAGCATGAAAAAGTGTAGCTGACTCAACTCCGCTACAACTCTGCTACAACTCCGCTACACGCAAGAACGCCCAAACGGTGGGCTTTTTCGGGGTTTTGTAGCAGAGATTACTGTTTTTATTAAGAAAAAAGTATTCTGATCAATACATAGGGAAAAGTTGGGAAACGTCGTCTACATGTGTTTCGTCTACACTTGAAAACAAAACACAGCGCCCGTAGCGTCGAATCAGATGCTGCCGCAGGCAGCCACCAAAACAGCCGTCCCCTTTGGGGAAGGTGGCAGCCGACTGTGCGCGGAAGGTGAGGATGCGTTTTGCCGGAAGCGGTGCGCTTAAGCAGCGTTTCCACCTCATCCGCCGTCGCGCTTTTACGTGATCGGCATAACGGCAAATTTGTTGCGCGACGGCACCTTCCCCGCCAGCGGGGAAGGCAAGACCTTTTGCATTTATGATTGCGCTTCGATGATACGTTGCACTGGATTTATACATTTAAAAATCACATTATGGAAAAGCCCGAAGCTCCCTTGCCTTCCCCGCTGGCGGGGAAGGTGGCACGCGCCCACACGATTCGCGGTAAGGCGACAACGTCCGATGCGCGTGACGGATGAGGTGGAAAACGTACGATTTGCCGATCGTGATCGGTGAAGCATGATGAACAAACGCAAAGCAGCATAGCGGCCCACGTGGCCGCCGCTACAATACTGACGACTGTCGACTGTCGACTGAAATCTGTGCACTACGCACTGTGCACTGTGCACTATCCCTATGCCCTAGTCCCTAGGCCCTAATCCCTCACCCCCTTCTCCCCTTTTTTTCCAAAACCCATTGCATAACCGTCCAAAAGCAGATATAATAGAGGATAGTATCAAAACGGCAACGGAGGTATCTCATGACAAAGCAAGGCCGAAAAGTACTCCTCTCCCTGGCGCTGACCGTGTTCGGCGTCTTTCTGCTGATCCATTACTGGACAAGCATCGCCGGTTGGATCGGCGAAATCTATAAAGCGGTTCTCCCCTGCCTGATCGGCGCGGTGATCGCCTATCTGATCAACATCCTGATGCGCTTTTACGAGCGGCACTACTTTGCAAAAAAGAATCCGCCCTTCGCCCAAAAGACGCGCACCGGCGTTTGTCTTTGCTGCGCGATTTTGACGATTTTGCTCGTGATCGCCGGCATCATCGTTTTGATTGTGCCGCAGCTTGTCAACTGCGTCAAGCTGATCGTCCAGCAGGCGCCCAAGGGCGTTGAGGCGCTGCTCAAAAACGATTTCGTGGTCAAATATTTGCCGGCCAACGTCTATGACTGGCTGGCCAACTGGCGCGAAAAGCTGACCGACACGGCGTTTTGGTCCGACATTGTGACGAAGGCCACCGCGTTTTTGAAAACCGGCTTCGGCTCCGCCGGCAGCAAGATCACTTCGGCGCTGTCGTCCACCGCGTCCACCATCGGCTCGGTTGTGATCGGCATTGTGTTTGCCGTCTATTATCTCGCCTGCCGCACGTCGATCCAACGCAACGTCCGGCGGCTGGCCGACAACTATTTGCGCACGGGCGTGCGCGAAAAGGTTTTCCACTACGCTTCCGTGTTCAACAACTGCTTCCATAAATATATTGTCGCGCAGTGTCTCGAAGCGCTGATTCTCGGCTCGCTTTGCCTTGTCGGCATGCTGATCCTCAAGCTCCCCTATGCGCCTATGATCAGCGCGATGGTCACGCTGATGGCGCTCATCCCGATCGTCGGCGCCACCATCTCCGCCGTGATCGGCACGGTGATGATCCTTGCGGTATCGCCGGTGCAGGCAATCATCTTCTTTTGTATGCTGATGGTCGTGCAGGTGATCGAGGGCAATCTCATCTTCCCGAAGGTCGTCGGCAAATCCGTTGGCGCGCCGGGACTGATCGTCTTTGCGGCCGTCACCGTCGGCGGCAGTCTGTTCGGCATTCCGGGCATGATGGTCAGCGTACCCGCAGCCACCGCCGTGTTCAACGAGCTGCGTGCGGATATGACAAAACGCGAAACCGAAAAAGCGGCCGAAGCCGCCGAAACCGAAACTGATAAATGAGGTGTTCCTATGATTAAAATTTCCCCGTCCATCCTGTCTTGCGATTACGCAAAGATGGGTGAAGAGTTCGAACGGATGAAGCAGTGCGGCGCCGACTGGCTGCATATTGACGTCATGGACGGCCACTTTGTGCCGAACATCACACTCGGCGCGCCGCTGGTCAAATGTCTGCGCAAATGCAGCGATCTGGTGTTCGACGTACATCTGATGATCTCCGATCCGCAAACGTATATCCCCGACTTTGCCAAAGCCGGCGCGGACGTGATCACCTTCCATCTGGAATCCGACGGCGACCCCGAAAAAACGATCGCCCTGATCCGTTCGCTCGGCTGTGTGCCGGCCATCGCGCTCAAACCCGCCACCCCGGCGGAAAAAGTGTTCCCCTATCTCGACAAGCTCGGCATGGTGCTGGTCATGACAGTGGAGCCGGGTTTCGGCGGCCAAAGCTTCATGCACGACATGATGCCCAAAGTGGAAGCCGTTCGCAAGGAAGCCGACAGCCGCAGTCTTTCGCTCGACATCCAGGTTGACGGCGGCGTCAATTTGCAAACGGCAAAGACCTGCATCACGGCCGGCGCAAACGTGCTGGTGGCAGGCTCCGCGGTGTTCGGCTCCCCCGACCCGAAGGATACGATCTTAAAGCTGCGCACCGCCGCCGAGCGTTGACAACGGCCGGGTGGCCAGCAGCACTGCGCTGCGTTCGCATACAACCGCCTTTGCCGCGTCCGACAGTACCGCCGGCTCCAGATATTCCCGAAACAAACGGTTTGTGGCGTCCGGGATTTCCGGCGTCAGCAGCAAAAAGCCCGCGTTCGTTTGCAGCAGTGTGACCAGAAGTGTGTCGCTTTTGGCGCCAAGCGTGCGCGCGAGGTCGACCAGCGCGTTGAAGGATGCGCAGAAAAAGCATTGGTTTTTCCGCGTCCGGCGTTTTTCGTAATCCGATAAAATCAGCAGACAGCCGCCGACCTTGTCTGGCAGCACGTCCACGTTGGAATACTGCCGCAGCCGGTAGGTGCATCCGCTTTCGTCCGACGCCGCCGAAAGAATCTGCTGCAGCATACGGCGTGTGTTATCGTCCGGTGCACCGAGCTGCTCCACCGTGAGCCGGAACGCACCCAGATCCGCCGCATCCAGTTCCACCAGAATCTGGTGGGTCGAAGCCAAATCAATCTTCATCGTCGTTCTCCCGTCCATCCGTTTTCGGCTTTCATTATACCGCGTGCGGCCTGTTCGGGCAATGGATAATTTTTGGAAACGGCTATGCAAAGAAAGGGCAAAGATGAAAAAACCAAACAAAGTGATCGTCAGAAACAGCTATTATACCTTTTCCCGGGAGTACCCTGCCGGGCAGCTCAGCACGTTCCGCAGCCACCGCCACCGCCGAAACGGCGCCCGGCGCGCAGGACGCGTGCTGCTGTTTGTGCTGTTGTTCTGCGTCGTTTTCGCCGCGTCCTTTTTCGCCGTGGATCTCGCGCTGAAAATCTCCGGCCGTCCGATTGAAGCACAAGCTCCATCCGCCGACGCCGCAGAAAGCGGCGACGATCTGCCCACCCTTTTGACCGACGGGAGCGAGCTGCAGGCGCTGTGTCTCGAGCCGCAGACAATCCGCGACCGCGACAGTGTGAAGGCGAGCATCCGCCAATTGAAAAAGCGCAACTGCAACAGCGTGATTCTCGATTTCAAAACGCAGGACGGCCGGCTGCTGTATGCGTCGCTGCAACAGCCCGCGCTGCTGGCCGGCTGCAGTATGTTCAGTAACGAGACGGTGCGCAACGCCATCAAGCAGTATCAGAACGCATCCATCCATGTGTTTGCGCGCGTCTTTTGCTTTGAAGACCCGATGATCGCGTCGCTCGACCCGGCCTACGCCGTGACCTATATGAACACCCAGGTGCTTTGGCGCGACAAAAAAGAGGATGCCGGCGGCAAGCCCTGGCTCAATCCCTACAGCGCCGGCGCGCGCAAGTATTTGCTCGGTGTGCTCAAAGAGCTGTCCGCCTTCAACCTCGGCGGCGTGATTCTCGAATCGGTTTGTTTCCCGACGGGCGACAATCTGTCGAGCGCCTATTTTGCCGGCGAAAGCGGCGGCGCCAGCCGGAACGGTGTGCTCAGGCGGTTTCTCAATCAAGCGGCGGCGACCATACCGGACGGAAGGTTTTTGCTTGTCGGCGTTTCGGCGGACGAACAGCAGTACGGCAGCGACGAAAAATATGACGGCTTTTTGACAAGCGACAAAATCGACGGCGTGTATCTGCATACCAAGGGCCGTGTCGATCCGGCGGTGAAATATGCCGACTATCTGCAGCAGATCAACAACTATGTGCTGCTCGAAAGCAATCTGCCCGAGGGGCAGAAGCTGCTGCTGGAGGTGCCGCAGGAGGAATATTCCCGGGCCTATGTGCGCACACTGCGGCGCAACGGCTTTGTGCGTTTGGCGCTCACCGACACCGCCTATGCCGTACAGACGCCGACCGAAACGGAAAGCGAACCGGCCCACTAAATAAAAAACGCACCGCCTGAAAGGGCGGTGTATTTTTCAAAGGGGATTTTTTAGGGGATCATGCTGAGGGGTAGTTGCGAAAAGGGGATGGTGCCTGGGTGCGGTTTCAGCCGCGGATCAAAAGATGTTATGCGTTCTGCTCTTCTTTCAGCTTTGCAAAGCATTCGCTGCAGAAAACAGCTCTGCCTTCGGTGGGCTGGAACGGAACCTTCGCTTCGCCGCCGCATCTTGCGCAGGTGGCGATGAACATCTCGCGTTCCGGCTTTGCCGCGTTCTTTCTTGCGTAACGACACTCTTTGCAGCGCTGCGGTTCATTTTGGAACCCTTTTTCTGCATAGAATTCCTGTTCACCGGCGGTGAAAACGAATTCCTTGCCGCATTCTTTGCAAACCAATGTTTTGTCCTCGTACATGTTTTTTACCTCACTTGATTATTTTGCCCTCGCCGGGATTGCACCGACCCCTTCATTAGGCGCTCATAGCATTCAGGCATATTTTATAAAAGCTGCTGACGCAGTTTTTTCCTTGCGCGCTGCAGCGCGGCGTCGACCGCTTTGGCTGTCAGGCCGGTCGCATCCGCGATCTGCTGATAACTGCTGCCGTTTGCAAACTGCAAAAAAACGGTGCGTTCCCGTTCGCTCAGACTGGTTGCAACGATCGCTCTGATCTGCTGCACCTGCTGCTTGCTCAGCAGCGCGTCTTCGGCCGAAGAGACCGGCGGCGCGTCAAACTCGGCGTCGATCGGTACCAGCCGGGACGGCGGGATCTGTTTTTTGCCCTGTGCGGCGCGCAGCACGTTGCGCAGCCGGTTTTGCATACAGGCATAAGCGTAGGTGGAAAAAGAGGCTTTTTCGTCCGGTGAAAAGGTATAGACGGCAGAGAGCAGCCCGATCATACTTTCGGCTGCCAGATCCTGCCCTTCCAAAAAGTCGTGATTGACACGCGACGCAAGGTGGCGCGCTGTCGGCAAAAAGCGATGACACAGCGTATTCCACGCCTTTTCGTCGTCCGCTTTGCAAAGCGCTGCGAGCGCCTCGTCTGAAAGGGAGAGATAATCCGCCATTGAAATGTCCTTTCACACCAGTATATCATGTATTTTAACCCTTCGTTATCTCTTTGTCAATCTGCTTTTCAACCAAAAGAAACCCCCGCCTTTTGTTCAAAAAGACCGAAAAGGCGGGGAAATTTTGTAAGAAAAAATAATATTTTGTCACTTTTTTACAAAGAAGAATTATACGCTGTCAATCGTGCCGCCGCCGACCACCGTGTCGCCGTCGTACAGCACCACCGCCTGACCTTTGGCAATGGCGCGCTGCCCCTCGTCAAATACGAGCCGGAAATGGCTGTCGTCGGTTTGCTCCACCGTCGCCCACTGTTCGCTTTGCTTGTAGCGCACCTTCGCTTTGACGCGCATCGGGCGGTCGATCGACGCCACCGCGATCAGATTGATATCGCGTGCGGTCAGCGTTTTTGTAAACAGCTCCTCGTTCGGGCAAAGCACCACGCGGTTGGTTTCGAGATCTTTTTCACACACATACAGCGGCGCCGGCAGCGCCAGCCCCAGTCCGCGCCGCTGGCCCACGGTGTAGCGGATGATGCCGCGGTGGGTGCCGAGTACGGTGCCGTCCTTTGTCACAAACGCTCCGGCGGGAAACGTGCGGCCCAGATGCTTTTCAATAAAGCCGGCATAGTCGCCGTCCGGCACAAAGCAGATGTCCTGGCTTTCGTGCTTTTCGGCGTTGACAAAACCGAGCGACTGCGCCAATGCGCGCACCTCGCTTTTTCGCATCCCGCCCAGCGGCAGCAGCGTGTGGGAAAGCTGCTGCTGCGTCAGACAGTACAGCACATAGCTTTGATCCTTCGTTTCGTCTACGCCCTTTTGCAGCAGATAGCGCCCGCTGCTTTTGTCAAAGCTGACGCGTGCGTAATGCCCTGTGGCAACGTAATCGTATTCCAGTTCCATCGCGCGGCGCAACAGCTTGTCAAATTTCAGATGGCGGTTGCATTCGATGCATGGATTCGGCGTTTCGCCCCGCACATACGATTGCACGAACGGTTCGATGACCGACCGGCGAAAGTCTTCGGTAAAGTTGAACACATAAAACGGGATGCCGAGCTGATAGGCCACAGAGCGCGCGTCGGCGGCGTCGTCGAGCGAACAGCAGGTCTTGTCGCGCAAAAACGCGTCGTCGTTGTTGAAAAACCGGCAGTTCACGCCGGTTGGATCATAGCCCTGCTGCTGCAGCAGACAGGCGCAAACGGCGCTGTCCACGCCGCCGCTCATCCCGACGAGCACTCTGCCCTTTTGTTCCTGCGCCATACCGCGTCATCCTTTCCGAGTTGGTCGTTCTATTGTATCATAACAAACGCGGAAAATCAACCGCGCAAAAAAAGAAAGCCGCAGTCACGCGGCGATATGTTCCATAATATAGCGGATCGTGTCGGCCTCCTCGAGCCCGAGCGCAAAGGAAAACTCCTGATGAATCAGCGTCTGTGCTTCGCGCAGCAGCCGTTCATCGCTTTGGTGGAGCTTTTTGCCTTGCTTTTGCAGTTCTTCCTTATAGGTAAACAACTGCGCGATCATCCGGACGATGGCGGCGTGGTCGCCCGTGCGAAGCAGCGAAGAAAACAGGTCCCTTCGTTCGCGTTCGTCTGCGGGCCACTGCGGTTCCACCGCCGGCACGCGGGCGAGGATGGCGTCGATCTGAGAAGCGGAAAGCAGCCGCCGCAGCGCCACTTTGTCGCTGTCCACCGGCACAAACAGCCGGCTGTTCGCACCGTCATAGACCGGCTGCATCACATAATACAGCCGCAGCGCATCGCCGAATTTTTCCTTGCGGATATCGGTGATTTTGCACACACCGGCCGTCGGGTGCATCACAGTATCCCTAATCTGAAACATGATTTGGTCTCCCCTTCGCTTTGACTTTACCCTGTTATTTTACCACAAAATCAGGCGCAAAAGCAAAGGACATTTTCACCAAAAATCGCGCTTTATTCCAAACCGCGCTCGCGCACACGGAACTGCAGTCCGTGGTCTTCGAGCTGTTTCATCTGCCGCAGCGCATAACCCGCGCCCTTGGCGGCGCAGTGTTCGCCGTCCGGAGCGACCGTGACGGGCAGGCGCAGCTTTTCGTGCAGCACTGTATCGAGGCCGTAAAGCTTGGACGAGCCGCCGCAAAGGGTCAGACCGCTGCCGCAGATATCGGCAAACAGTTCGGGCGGCACTTCTTCAAGCACAGAAAGCACGGCGTCGGCGATTTTTTCAGCGTCCTCACCCAGCGCTTCGCAAATCTGCGTGCTGGTCACGGCGCACTGCAGCGGCATTTGCCGCAGCGTGTCCTTGCCGTTGGCGGCCGCTTCAAACTCCTCTTCGCGCAACGTGACGCAGCCGATCTGATGCTTCAGGCGTTTTGCCGTTGGCAGTCCGATCTCCACGCCGGCGGTGCGTCTGAGATAGCGCACGATATCGTTGTCAAAATCGTCGCCCGCAAGCGGCAGGCTTTTGCAATAGGCCACGGTGCCCATCGTCATCACGGCAATATCCGTCGTGCCGGCGCCGATATCGACCACCAGCACCCCGCGGGGTTCCTCGATGGAAACGCCTGCCCCGAACGCGGCGGCCACCGGTCCCGGCAGCAGCGACACACGCGCCGCACCGCAGGCGATGGCGGCGTCTAAAATGGTGCGCTGTTGGAGCTTTGTCAAATCGCTCGGCACGCTGATGATGAGGTTTGGCCGCAGCACGGCGTTTTTGCACACGCGGTCGAGCACCCGGCGCAAAATTTCGCACTGGATGGAAAAATCGGAGATCACGCCCGATTGCATCGGCCGGCACAGCCGCAGACTCGACGGTGTGCGGTCGGTCATGGCCATCGCCTCGTTGCCCACGGCAACCACGTCGCCGGAAAACGCATCAAAGCTGATGGCGTTCGCTTCGTGCAGCACAATCCCTTTTCCCGCCGCATAGGCGGTGATACACGACGACCCGAGGTCGATCCCGATCTGCAGTCCCGGCATGGCGTTTCGCTCCTTTCTTTACGTTTCCTTTATTTTACAGACTCGGCTTCGGTTTGTCAAGCATACCTGCCGGTTCCTTCTTCGTCAGAAAATGGCGCAGCGCGGAATAGCGGCGCGTTTTTTTGTCGTTGTCCACCATCTGCTCGATCAGCGCGCGGGAGCCGACCAGAATCATCCGCGTCTTTGCCCGCGTCACAGCGGTATACAGTAAATTGCGGTAGCAAAGCTGCGGCACCACGCCGACCGCCGGCATCAGCACCGCTTCGAATTCGCAGCCCTGGCTTTTGTGAACCGTTACGGCATAGGCGTGTTCGAGCTCCTTGACATTTTCAAACGGATAGAGCGCCGTTTTGTCGTCGAAACGAACTTTCACCAGATTCGCCGTCGGGTTCACCACAAGGATGGTCCCGATGTCGCCGTTGAAAACGCCTTCGCCGCTCTGGCCGTCTTTGACCCAAAGGATGTCATAGTTGTTTTTGGTCTGCATCACCTTGTCGCCCACGCGGAACACACGGCCGGCGGAGAGCACCTCGTCCTTGTCGGGCGACGGCGGATTCAAAAGCTGCTGCAGCGCCCGGTTGAGACTGACCGTGCCGCACTCGCCCTTGCGCGACGGGCAGATAATCTGCAGATCCTCGAGCGGATCGTAGCCGTAGGCCTTCGGCAGCCGGTTGGTATAGAGGTCCACCAGCGTCGACGCCGCGCTGTAGACGTTTTCGCGCTGCAAAAAGAAGAAGTCCCTGTCCTTCGCGTCCAGCACGGGGTATTCGCCGCCCACAATCCGGTGGGCGTTGGTGACGATCAGGCTTTCCATCGCCTGACGGAAGACCTGTGTGAGCGCGACCACAGGCAACAGATGCGATTCGATGATGTCGTGCAAAACATTGCCCGCACCCACAGGCGGAAGCTGGTCGGCGTCGCCGACCATAATCAGCCGGCACCCGAGCGGCAGCGCGTCCAGCAGTCCCCAAAAAAGCTGCACGTCCACCATGGACAGTTCATCCACGATCACAGCGTCCGCCTCGAGCGGATGCTCGGCGTTGCGCGCAAAGGATTGGCGGTCGTTTTCGCCGAACTGGACCTCCAGCAGCCGGTGGAGCGTTTTCGCTTCGCGGCCGGTCACTTCGCTCATCCGTTTGGCGGCGCGGCCGGTCGGCGCGGCCAAAAGCACGCGCAGCTTGCGTTTTTCATACAGCGCTAAAATCCCGTTGAGCGTGGTGGTTTTGCCGGTACCCGGGCCGCCGGTAAGCACCAACAGGCCCTGCTTGACCGCCGTAAGGATCGCTTCGCGCTGCTTTTCTTCAAACTCGATCCCCTGCTGCCGCTCGATCTCGTCCAGATCGCTTTCGACCGGCCTTCCCTTTTGCGGCGGAAAGCGCAGCATCACCTTGATGCGGTCGGCGATGTTTTTTTCGGCAAGGTACATATAGGGCAGAAAGAGAAACGCGCGCTCGTCGATCGTTTCCTCCACAAGCTCCTTGTCTTCGATCAGATCGTCGATGATCTGCTGCACCGATTGTTCGTCCATCCCGAGCAGCTCGGCAGCCGGCGCAGGGATTTTTTCGCGCGGCAGACAGGTGTGCCCGTTTTGCAGATTGTGGCTGATGATATGGATCACACCGGCGCGGGCGCGGTACACGGGGTTGACGGCGGCGGTCATCTGCTGCGCGATCTCGTCGGCTCGGTTAAAACTGATGCCGATGCGCGCGGTACAAAGACAGTAGGGGTTTTCCGTCACCCGTTCCACGCTGTTCGGGCCAAACGCTTTGTAGGTGCTCAGACACTCCGCCGGGGTCATGCCGTATTTTTCGAGATAAATCATAATCTCGCGCACGGCAAACTGCTTGCGGAACGCTTTGCCGATCTCGTCCGCCTTTTCGGCGGAGATACCGCGGATCTCCGACAGCCGGGCGGGCTGGGTTTCCATAATCTCAAACGTCTTGTCGCCGAAGCGGTCAACGATCTTTTGCGCCGTGGCGGGGCCGATGCCTTTGATGGTGCCGCCGGAAAGATAGCGCAGCATATCGGCGGCGTTTTTCGGCAGCTTCCGTTCAAACGATTCCACCTTGAACTGGCTGCCGAAGGTCGGATGGTTGACCCAGCCGCCGCGCAGCACAAGCTGTTCGCCGGGTTCCACAACGGAAAGCAGCCCGACCGCTGTGATGAGTTTCCCCTCCCAGCTCACGTCGAGCACACTGTAGCCGTTTTCCGGGTTGCGGTAGATAATCCCCTCCACAACGCCGTTGATGATGGTTCCTGTTTCTTCCATAGTCCGCCTCGGTCTTTGATCATTCAGATGGTATTATACTCCTTTTTCGCACCGGATGCAACCAGCGCAATGCCTACCGTTACAATCGCCTTAGCCAGGGCCGCAATGATCCGCGGCACCGCTTTCACCAGCACCGGGATGCACTTGATCAAGCCAACAACCAGAGCTGCAATAATGGCTGCTCCCGCCTGTACGATCTTTCCTGTGTTTGCTGTTAGCGCGGACAGGATTGAAGTAAGACGGGTTCTTACAAAGTCCGGACCCGCAGCGGCAAAAGCGGATCGCCTTCCCGGCCAACGACAACGCTCACCCCGAGCCCGCACCGCCGCACGGCAAGCGAATGGAGCAGCGACCGGCACAGCGCAGACAGCAAAAACAGCCCGCATGTCAGCGACACGGTCAGCAGCAACGGTTTCAGCATGATTCTCACCTCAGAGCATACTATGCTGAATGTCGGGAATGGGGAACAAGGGGCAAGGGCCGAGGGGCAAGGGCCGAGGGATGCGTGCACAGTGCATAGTGCATAGTGCATAGTGCATAGTGACGCGCCGGACGTTGTGCGCCGTGGGATGCATTGCGCCGCGCAGAGAAGAATCGGTAGGAGCGGCCAAATAAAATGCGCCGTAGGCGCCACCACAGTCTTGGCTTCCCCGTTTACGGGGGAGCTGGCATCGCCGCCAGGCGATGACTGAGGAGGCGGCCGCCCGCCTATGCATTCTTTCCGCGCCAAGTCGATCGGCCCCTTCCGTCAGCCCTTCGGGCTGCCACCTTCCCCGCCGGCGGGGAAGGCAAGAGGGCTTCGGATTTGATCTTGCTGTCCAAAAAACCACCCCCTTGT
>CACWJV010000037.1 GCA_902761265.1 Oscillospiraceae bacterium
TCCATAGCTTGGCATGAGGAACGGCAGCATCGTCATGATGAAGATGCCGAAGCCGAAGCCCGTGGTGCGCTGGATGAAACTCGCGCCGATGCTCAGCAGTAATATGGAAAGGACTATACTACTCAAATCCTAATAATTCTCAAAACTTGGTACAAAGGTAGCAAATATTCATGTTTTTTTCGTATCTTTACACCCAGATTTAATATGTTTTGTGATATGATAGACCAGATTATTGAATTCAATAAGACATTTGTGGCTCAGAAGGGCTACGAGAAGTATCTGACTGACAAGTACCCAGACAAAAAGCTGGCGGTACTGTCGTGTATGGACACCAGACTGACCGAACTGCTACCTGCGGCTCTCGGCCTGAAGAATGGTGACGCTAAGATTATCAAGAATGCCGGTGGCTTGGTTATCTCTGCTTTCGACTCAGCCATGCGTAGCCTGATTGTAGCCATTTACGAGCTGGGCGTGCAGGAAATCATGGTAGTGGCACACTCGCATTGCGGAGCATGCCACATGAGCTATGACCACTTCCACCACGAGATGATTGCCTGTGGCGTGACAGATGAAACGCTCGACACCATCCGCAAGTGTGGCATTGACCTCGACCAATGGCTGGAGGGCTTTAAGGATACGCCAACCTCAGTCCGTAAGACCGTTGAGACCATCAAGACCCATCCGTTGGTGCCGAAGAATATTGTGGTTCGTGGGTTTATCATTGACTCAGAAACTGGAGCATTAGAAGAAATACAATAACTAAACAAATACGAACTATGAAAAAGATTTTAATGATGTTGGCAGCACTCTTGACCATGAGCCTGAGTGCTTGCTCACAAGGAAACAAAAAGGAGAGTAAAGAAATGAACAAAGTATTAGTAGCCTATTTCTCGGCATCGGGCGTGACGAAAGGCGTGGCCCAACAGTTGGCTGAAGTGACGGGTGGAACGCTGCACGAAATCAAGCCTGCTGTAGCCTATACGGAGGCCGATCTCGACTGGCGCGACATCATGTATCCCAAAAACTGAGGATCCCAATATCACACAAAGGCGATGACTGAAAAGAGTACCCGGATTCCGCGCCCAGAGAGGGAAGCGTATTGCTGAAAGCTTCCTGTGTTTGGAGAAGGCGAAGACATTCACGAGCCGGCTGTTTGCCCGTTTGCCGCGTTAAGGCGTTGAGTGGGGCCGCGTTGCGGTCCAATCAGGGTGGTACCGTGGAGCGCTGCTTCATCCCTGGGGTAACTTTGCCCGCAGGATGAGGGGCGCTTTTTTCTAATTCGGAATTCGGAATTCGGAATTGATGGGCGCCGCCTGCGGCGATGCGCCAAAGTGTATTGATAGGGTGTATTTCTATCATGTCAGTGTTGCAATTCTGTTCGTTGGCGGGTGATCTGTTTCGGATTTTGAGCCGTCAGGCGGATGCATTCTGCCCGCTTTCGGCAGCAGATCGTTCCGACCGCGGCGCAGGATGTCGGATTGCCGTGCGGAAAAGCGCGACCATAATTCCGCATTCCGAATTCCGCATTCCGAATTATTTCAATAATCACCACAGGTATTTAGATTCTCTATTTATAGATATCGGAGGACATCACAATGGCTCTCATCACAAAATCCATCAAGGGCACACAGGACGTGCTGCCCGGCGAAAGCCACAAGATCCAGTTTTTGGAATCGTCGGCGAAAGAGATCGCCGCTAATTTCGGCTTTCGCGAAATCCGCACGCCGGTGTTTGAACATACCGAACTGTTTCAACGCGGCGTGGGCGACACCACAGACGTGGTGCAAAAAGAAATGTATACGTTTCTCGACAAGGGCGGCCGCTCCATCACGCTGCGCCCCGAAGGGACTGCCGGCGCGGTGCGCTCGTTCCTCGAACACGGTCTGTACAACGAGCCGATGCCGCAAAAGCTTTGCTATCTGACGAGCTGCTATCGCTATGAAAAACCGCAGGCCGGCCGCCTGCGTGAATTCCACCAATTCGGCGTGGAGTGCCTCGGCACCGCGTCGCCGGCGGCAGACGCGGAGGTCATTGCCCTTGCGGCCGAGCTGTTCTCGTTTCTCGGCGTGCGCGGGCTCGAACTGCAGCTAAACTCCATCGGCTGTAAGGAATGCCGCAAGGAATACCACAAGGCGCTGCACGATTATTTCTATGGCCACAAAGACGAGCTGTGCGGCACCTGCCAGGAACGGCTCGACCGCAACCCGATGCGCATTCTCGATTGCAAAAGCCCGGTCTGCGCGGCCATCGCCAAGGACGCGCCCAAGGTGCTCGACTATCTGTGCGACGACTGCCGCGCCCACTTTGAACAGGTGCAGTCGTTCCTCAAAACGATGCAGATCCCGTTCACCGTGAACCCGACCATCGTGCGCGGCCTCGACTATTACACACGCACCGTGTTCGAATTTGTTTCCACCGAAATCGGCGCCCAGGGTACGGTTTGCGGCGGCGGACGGTATGACGGACTGGTGGAGGAGATCGGTGGCCCGCACACCCCGGCGCTCGGCTTCGGGATGGGCCTCGAACGCCTGCAGCTTTTGATGGAAGCGCAGGGCTTGCCGTTCCCCGCGCCGGAAACGTGCAATCTCTATATCGCATCCATGGGCGACAACGCGCTGCAAACCGCGGCACAGATCGTCTGTGCGCTCCGGCAGGAGGGCGTATATGCCGAATTTGATGTGGTCGGCCGCAGCGTGAAAGCGCAGATGAAATACGCCAATAAGATCGGCGCAAAATTCACCATGGTGCTCGGCGACAGCGAACTGGAAACCGGCAAAGCGATGCTCAAAAACATGGAAACGGGCGAACAGCAGGAGATGGCGCTCGACACCTTCGAGGGCGATTTCATGCGCCTTTCCATCAGCGAAAGTCTCAAAGATATCGAAGCGCTCGGTGTGGACACCGATATTGATATCGACGCGATACTGAATACAAATCTTTTTTAAGAGGTGCAAACAATGGATACAATGACAGGACTCAAACGAACCGATTACTGCGGCACGCTCGCCGCAAAAGACATTGACCGCGACGTGGTCGTCTGCGGCTGGGTGCAGCGTCAGCGCAATCTCGGCGCGCTGATCTTCGTCGATCTGCGCGACCGCACGGGCATCGTGCAGCTCGCGTTTGACGACAGCACCGACAAAGCGGTGTTCGACAAAGCGTTTACCGTGCGCAGCGAGTTTGTGCTGATGGCGCACGGCAAAGTGCGCGAACGCTCGAGCAAAAACCTCGACATCCCCACGGGCGAGATCGAAGTTGCCGTCGACGATCTGCGCATCCTCGGCGCGAGCGAAACGCCGCCGTTTGAAATCATCGAAAACTGCCCGACAAGCGAGCTGACAAGACTCAAATACCGCTACCTCGACCTGCGCCGCCCGGATCTGCAAAAGAACATCCTTTTGCGCCATAAGATCACCAAGGTGACGCGCGACTACTTTGACGAAAACGGCTTTGTCGAAATCGAAACGCCGATGCTGATCAAATCCACACCCGAGGGCGCCCGCGACTTTTTGGTGCCGTCGCGTATCCACAAGGGCAGCTTCTACGCGCTGCCGCAGTCGCCGCAGCTTTACAAGCAGCTTTCCATGGTCGCCGGATTCGACCGCTATATGCAAATCGCGCGCTGCTTCCGCGACGAAGACCTCAGAGCCGACCGGCAGCCGGAATTCACGCAGATCGACGTGGAAATGAGCTTTGTCCAAATGGAAGACGTCCTGTCCATGATCGAAGGCTTTATGAAGCGGCTGTTCAAAGAGATTCTGGGCGTAGACGTGCCGCTGCCGCTGCCGCGCCTGACCTATAAGGACGCGATGGAACGCTACGGCTCCGACAAACCCGACACCCGCTACGGCATGGAGATTTTTGACCTCAAGGACGAGGTCAAAGACTGCGGCTTCGGTGTGTTCTCCGGCGCGATTGCAAACGGCGCGCGCGTGTGCGGCATCACCGCGAAAAAGGCTTTCTCTGTCCTCACACGCAAAGAGATCGACAAGCTCGTCGAATTTGTCAAGGGCATCGGCGCCAAGGGCATCGCTTGGATCCGCTACGGCGAAGACGGTTCGGTTGCATCCTCGTTTGCTAAATTTATGACCGACGACGAGATGGCCGCCATCGCCGAAAAAGCCGGAGCTGAACCGGGCGACGTGGTGCTCATCATCGCCGACAAGGAAAGCGTCACACTGCCGGTGCTCGGCGCACTGCGCCAAAACGTTGCCAAAAAGCTCGATATCATCCCGAAGGATCAGTACAACCTGTTGTGGATCGTGGAGTTCCCGTTCTTCGACTGGGACGAAGAGCTCGGCCAGTTCGTCGCGATGCACCATCCGTTTACCGCGCCGCTCGAAGAGTGTCTGCCGTATCTGGAAACCGACAAAGCCAACGTCCGCGCCACAGCCTATGACCTTGTGCTCAACGGCATCGAGCTTGCCAGCGGCTCCATCCGCATCACCGACCCGGTGCTGCAAAAACGGATTTTCAGCCTGCTCGGTCTGTCCGACGAAGAAGCCTACCAGAAATTCGGCTTCCTTACCGACGCGTTCAAATACGGCGCACCGCCTCACGGCGGCATCGGCCTTGGCCTTGACCGTCTTTGCATGCAGATGCTAAAACTTGACAACCTGCGCGACGTGGTCGCCTATCCGAAAGTGCAAAACGCCAGCGAGCCGATGACCGAATGTCCGGCGATGGTGGACAACGCACAGCTCACCGATCTCGGCATCGGCATTCTCCCGCAGGATTGATTCCAACACAAAAATACCCGCACCGTTTCGGTGCGGGCTTTCTTTTTATGCGGTTATCCGCGTTTTGCGACCGGCGCGCGCAGCTTGTCCTGATTCAAAAGACCCAGCCGGTTCGCCTGCAGCGCGGTTTCGATCTGCAGCATACCGAGATTGCCGGCGCCGGCTAAAATGCCGAACAAAATGTCGAAGATCATCGCGTCGATCAGCGCTTCGTCGGGGATGCCGAGCGTGGTAAACAGCGCAGCATAGGCGAGGATGTTGATGCCGGGCACCGGCGGCGTGGCCACAAAAAGCAAAACAGCCAGTAAAATCGCCATCAGATACCAGAACACATCGATCTGTACCTCAAACGTCAACGCCGCAAAAAGGGTAAAAATCAGCGTGCCGATGCCGCTGACGGGCATATACAGCACCAATCCCTGCGGCAGACAGCTTTTGATATAGGTGCGGTCGATGCCGAGCGCATTGCTGCACACGCCCTCCGTTTCCTGAAACGCCGTGTCCAGCGTGCCGGTTTTCAGCGCGGTCACCACCGGCGGGAGCACCTTGCGCCAGCAAAGCACCGGCGACAAATGCAGCCGAAGCGAAAAATACAGCGTAAACAGCACAAATACCAGCACGGACAGCGCCGCGGAAATGAGCAGCGGTTTCCACATGCCGGCCAGCGTGGCGGTGCGACCCGTCCAGATTTCGAAACACAAAAAGATCCCGACAAAGAACGGCACCAGCAAACTCAGCCAGCGCGAAAGCAGCAGACCGATGATATTGACCTGCCGTACCATCGCCTTGAGCGTATCGACCCGGCCGCTGAGGCTGATCAGCGCCGCGCCGAGCAAAAACGCCAATACCAAAAGCTGCGGTGTGTTGGCCGTGGAAAACGGCTCCACAATGTTTTGCGGCACAAACTGCAAAAACGAATCCAGAATCTGCTGCGGAATACGGTTCGTAATCAGCAGCCCGGCGTCCTTCAACGAGAAAAACGGCGCGGCGGCAAGCATTGAGATGGTCGCAACCAAAAAGCTGAGCGCAAAATAGCGAACCAGCACATGGCCGACTTTTCCGCCCTGTTTGGTCAACTGCCGGGTATTGAGCATGGTTGTGAGCGCCATAAAAAAGATGATCGGCCCGGCCAGCGCGTTGAGGATCCGGCTCCAAAAACCATAGGCCGGCGTAAACAGCGAGTCGGTCAACCACTGCTGCACCGAGAGAGGCAGCAGCGCCATGCCGGCAAAACCGAACCCCAGACCCGCGAGCAGGGCAATCAAAATTTTCAACGCCGGGTTCATCTGCTTTGTGGGCAGCGTCAGCCGCAGCGTGTTGCGCCCGAAGGAATAGCTGTATTTCGGGTGCAAACCGATCGCCGTTAAAAGCGAACTGTTCCAGTCGCCAAGCTCCGTGTTCTCCTCGCGCAGCGGGTTATACGCCGCGCCGGCAAGCTCCAGCCGCACCAGCTTTTGCGACGGAACGCCCTCGACCGTAGCCGTGAAGCCGGCTTCTTCGCCGAAATGCTCCTGCAGCCGCAGCAACAGCTCTTCGAGTATCAACCTGACACGCAGCCGGTTGCGCCGCTCCATGGGCAGCGTATCCATCTGCTGCTGCAGCCAGTCGGAAAACGCGTCAATGTCCGTCGCGCGGAGGGTAAATGTTTGGGAAACCGCTTTCAGTTTCATAATCTTCCCTTAACTTTCACTGAAATCTGTGTCGAGTACGACCGCAAATGTATATGCGGGATACGCAGCCTGCACCTGCGCGAGAATCTCATTGTAGGCCTTTTGGCGGTCGGGCGCGTCGAAGCTGATGATCAGATCGAAACGGATACTCTTTTTTTCTTCGTTTACATAAAAGCCGTGCATCTGCAGCACGTATTCGTTTTCGTGTACAATCTTGCTGATCCGATCGCGCATCTCAATCACATGCGCGTCCTTCGTGTTGACCGAATAGACGCCGACAGCGGTGAGAATCACGTTGTGCTCCTCATATACCCGCAGCGTGATCGCGCGCAGCAGTTCGTCCAGCTCGTTTGCGGAATAAGTGTCGGGCACCTCGATATGCAGCGAGCCGTTGAACGCGTCTGGCCCGTAGTTGTTGAGCACCAGATCATACACGCCCGTCACGTCGGGGAAGGAAAGGACGGTCTGTTTGATCCCCTTGGCAAGCTCCGCGTCCGCGCGTTCGCCCAAAAGCTGCGACAGCGTTTCACGCAGCATATCAATACCGGATTTGAGAATCACCAGCGAGATGACCGCGCCGAGATACGCTTCGAGTGAAATCCCTTTCCAAAGGAAGATGCCTGCCGCGGCAAGGGTCGACGCGGAGATGATGGCGTCCAGTGTGGCGTCGGTGCCGGAGTTGACCAGCGACGACGAGTTTACCTTTTCCCCGACATGCTTGACATAGCGGCCGAGCACGATCTTGACGACGACAGCCACCGCCACAATGATGAGCGAGAGCGTGGAATAATCCGGCGTTTCGGGGTGGATGATCTTTTTGATCGATTCCGTCAGCGACGTCAGACCGGCATACAGCACCAAAACGGAGATCACCATCGCGCTCAGATATTCCGCGCGGCCGTGACCGAACGGATGCTTGCGGTCGGGTGCTTTGCCGGCAAGGCGCGTGCCGACGATCGTAATCAGCGACGAGCCCGCGTCGGTCACATTGTTGACCGCGTCCAGCACAATCGCGATGGAGTGCACGCCAAGCCCAATCACAGCCTTGAACGCCGCTAAAAAGATATTGGCAGCGATGCCGATGACGCTGGTACGTACAATGGTTTTGCTGCGCGAAAGCGCAGCGTCGGTTTGGGGTTGCTGTAAAAAGCGGGACATAAGACAAAACTTCTTTCCTGAAATAGTATTTACTCATAATTGCCGCGCAGAAAACACACGGCAGTGTCGGCGAACACGACGAAGAAGAGATCCTCCATCGTGTAAAACGGGTCGTGCCGGTCGCTGAGCGTGTCGACCACGGGGGCGGAATCCTCCAACTCATAGACCTGCATTTCGTCGCCCAGCTTTCGGTGAAACAAATAATAAAGACTGTCCGCCAAATTCTTCGGCTCATCGCCGAACCAGGCGCGCAGCATCTCGCAAAAGCTGCGGCTGCTTTCCTTGAGCGTCAGCCTGGATTGCGGCAGGCGGTAGCGTTTGCAAAACAGCGGCAAAAACGATTTTGGTGAATAGCAGTCCACCCGCACTTCGCTCGGTCCGCACGAAACGGACACACACGACGCCAGCATAGCAACGCCGTTCAGGTAGCCTTCGTGTTCTTCCGGTCGCATCCTGTCACCTCATTCGGCTTTGTCCTGCTGCTTTTGTGCGGCGCGCTGCTGCAACACCTGTTCGTGGATCTCCTCTTTGGTTTTGCCGGTCAGCTTATAGAAGAAGAACGGCACGCCGGCAAGGAACATCATCAGACCATGGAAGATCGTGTAGAAGAACAAGAGCTTGATCTTGGAATCGAGCGACTGCGCCGTGTCGTCCGCAAGGCCGGGCATATAGCCGATGATCGACTTCCAGCCGGTCGTCGGGTCGTCATAAAGGATGCGCGGCGCCAGCGCACCGGCGATCGTGCCGCTGATAAACGTACCGATACCGATGACAAACGGGAACGACGCGTCAAAGCGTTTGTTCGTTTTGAGCTCGAGATCCTCGAGCACATCCGCCTGCAGCATCGAAGGCAGCAGATTGGAGGCGCCGAACTGCAGCCCGATCAGGAACAAAAATACGATAAAAACGATCTGCAAAACCGGGTTCGGACTTTTGAAATAGATGTAGCCGACGGCGAACGCGAACACATTGATCGTCACGGAATAGATCCCGCTGGCGATATACAGCACTTTGGAGTTGAACTTTTTGAGCAGGAAGTTGATCAGCAGCATGCCCACAGCCGTGCCGATCCCGGTCGGCAGACCGAACAGCAAAAACTTGTCCGTGTCGCCCAAAAGCGCGCCGGCCATAAACACACCCATGTAAGTGGCGATGCCGCGGAAGGATTTGAGAAATTCCGAAAGAATGATCGCCCACGCGTATTTGTTGGAAAGAATCGCGCCGAAACCGGCAAGCGGATTTTTCTTTTTGGCGGTATACGCCACGCGTTCGTGTACCGCCTTCATGCCGATCAGCATCGCGAGAATGCCCACCACACTGCACAGCGCGGAGCCGATGATGAACCGCGTGCCCTTGTCCTTGGCAAACAGCCCGATCACCAAAACGATCACCAGCGGCGCGGAGTTGCCGACGGCAGAGACGATGCCGCGAAACGACATCACGGTATCGCGCTCCTTGAGGTTCGGCGTCATCACCACAGCCACCATGTTGGTGGTGTTGCCGAAGTTGGTTGCAATCGACCACGCGACGGCGACGGTGACAAGATAGATCATCAAAACCGCGCCGGAAAACGATTTGGGTGTGATAAAGCTGAGCACCAGCAAAACGCCGACAGGTACGGCGGCGATCAGCGCCAGCGGACGGAATTTGCCGGCTTTGCCGATTTTGCGGCCGTCGATATACATCGCGATAAAGAAGTTGAGCACAAACGGGATCACGCTGATCAGTGTGTTATACAGCGACAGTCTGCCCGAAGGGATCTTCAACACGTTGACCAGATAGTCGTTGCGGTACGAGCCGATCATACCGGTCATGTTCGTATAAAAGAACACGGCGACCAAATACAAAATAAACTCGCTGCGCTTGATAAACTTCTGTTCTCCTGCGGGAGCAGCTACAGTTGTGGTTTCCATCGTTTTTTCTCCTTTTTTCTTTTTGGGAACCTTGCAAAAAACGCATATAGCGCGATCAGATATGCTTATTCTCATTATAGCAGACAATGCCGAAATTGCCTATATTTTTTGCGCAAAAAGTGTAATTTTTCAAAAACAAAAACGCGCCGCCGCAGCGGACAGCGCGTGAAAAAAGGGTCAGACCTTTTCACTCGGAAAAACGCCTTTGATCTTCGTGTTGAAAAACCGCCCGAGCGAATCCGCGGCGCAAAACGATTGCCAGACCGCATCCGGCACACCGGTATAAAGATAGACGCCGCCGTTTCGAAAGACGAGCACCAGCGTTTCATGCGCTTCGCTGTAGCCGATTTTGGAAAAGCAACTGCTGTTTGGCGTCGCGGTCAGCGTTACGTCGTCGAGCGAAAACGCGGCGGTTGTCGGTTCCTGTGCCGCAGGTCCCGTCGTGGTCCCTTTGGTCGTTGCGGCTGTCGTCGCCTGCGTGGACGATGGCGCCTGAGCAGTCAAAGGCGCAGTGGACGCTGTATCCGGCTGTGTGCCGCCGCACGCGCCAAGCGTGAGCAGCAGGCAGAGGGCCAAAAACAAAAATACTCGTTGCTTCATCTTTATTCTCCTGTGTTTTTCCATTTTTCGTAAAACTGCAGCATCCGTGTCGTGCACAGTTCGTCCGGCGTCATGCTGTACAGCGTTTCTTCGCTGACCCAGCGGTATGCGTCGGTTTCGCCGGGCTGCAGCGTAACGCTGTCTTTTTCGCAGTCTGTCTCACACAAAAACAATACATAATACGTCCGGTGTCCTTCGTGCAAAACGCGTCCGATTTCCGTCAGTGTTTCTGTCCGGATGCCGGTTTCCTCCCTCAGCTCGCGCCGTGCGCAGTCGCGCGGTGTTTCGCCCTTGATCGCGGAGCCGCCGGCGGTCGCTTCCCACGTACCGCCGAGATGCTTTTCCTTTGCGCGGCGCATCAAAAGGAAGCTGCCGTCCGTATGCCGCACCAGTATATCGCAAACCAGATGAAAGCATCCGTCCGGCACCGGCTCGTTTCGCACAAGCGTGACGCCGGGGATTACACCGCCGGTTTCGTCATAAGCGTCCCAAAGCTCCATAGGAGGCTCCTTTCTTTAGTGAAACGGCCAGACGGGACTGAGCAACAGCGCCAGCACAAACCCCGCCGGCAGCGAGATCAGCGTTTGCTTCGGGCTGCGATACAGCACCGCCGCCGCACCGAGAAACACCAAAAGATACAACCCGCCGCGCGGCGACACATAGAACCAGCCGACCGAAAAGCACGAAAGCACAAACACGGCGAAGATCGCGCAGTCCAAAACAATCGACACCGCGCGTTTGCCCTTCGCATACCAGCAAACCGCCGCGAGCAGGGGAGACGCCAGCGTGATGGCGTACCACAGCATCATATACTGACGCGGGTTGAATCCGCTGAACACGACGGTGTACAGATGATACGCCGCGCACATGCCGGCAAAAAACAAAAACACGCGCACAGCCGCCTGCAAGGCCGACCGGCTGAACACCGCGATCACCAGTGCCAGCAGCAGCCACACGGCAAGATCGGAAAAGAAGTTGCCGAGATCGAGCCGTTCAACCAGCCGGTGCCATCTGATCGTGCTGTCCAGCGCGAGATCGTCGAGCCATTTTGAAAAAAAGCCGAGTGCCGCACCAAACAGCAGCGACAACGCGGCAAACCCCGCCGCACGGACAGGCGGCGTTCGTTTCGATCTGCGAATCTTTTGCAAAGATGTGTGAACCGATTTTTTCCTTGTCTGCATGGTAAAGATCCTTCATAATTTCAAAGTGTTGTAAACCACAGCCGTAGGAACCGTCTGCGTTATTTGTCCAGCGTTTTTGCAAACGCGGCGCTCTCTTTTCGATAGTCGTTCTCCTTCGTCCGGATGGAGATCTGTCCGGCGGAGGGCCTTCCAAGCAGATTGTCCATGGCCTGGATCTTCGCCATATAATCGTGCGCACCCATGTGCGTCACAACAAAATAAACGTCCGCCGGCAGCCGGTCACGGTATTTTTTGATCAAGGCTCTGCCGATCGCGCAGGGCGCTTCCGCCCACACCGGCATCCCGATCAAAACGCGGTCATACGCTGTGAGATCGACGTTGCCTTTGATTGCCACATTCGGCAGCACACGCTTGACGCTTGCAAAGCACGCGCCCACATAGCCCAAAACGCCGCTTCGGTCTTTGCCGTCGGTGTAGGCGGCAAGGTCGGCGTCGAGCGTCTTTGCAATCGTTTCCATCACTTCTTTGGTCTTGTTGGTTCTGGTGTAGTATAAGCAAAGTGTTTTCATAAAAAGCGCCTCTTTCAAGTTGTAAAAATAGTATTTTTATTCGGAATCGGTGGCTGTTCTGCCTAAACGCACCACAGATTCTACATGTCTTGGGACAACAGCGTGAATAAAAATGCCGTTATCTACGCTGCCCACACGACCCTCGACGTCAGAAATATACCGTTGACCGGTTGAGTCAGGATACCCGGATTTATTTTCATTGTCTCGCCAAACTGGAATTTGTCACACAGGACGTTCCCTTCAAATCCGCTTCTCCAATTCATAGGCCGTGTGCCCTTTGGGATAATTC
>CACWJV010000038.1 GCA_902761265.1 Oscillospiraceae bacterium
CATGGTGGCGGCGGTCACATATTTCACAGGAGAAACCCGATCCACAACCGTCTGCGCGGAACCGTCGGCGATCATTGCTTCTGTGATTTCCTCGCCGGACAGCATGGCCGCCAGTCTGTAGCCCGTATTGCCCCATACGTCGAAGCTCAGATCGGAAGGGCCAACCATATTCATCGTGAACGGCAGTTCCAATGGAAAACTGTCCATACGGGAATAGGAATAGAGCATCGAGATATGGGCGCCCGAAGAATAGCCGGATGTTGCCGCCTTCGTGATGTGCAGATCATTTTCATCGGAAAAATCCTTGATTTTTTGCAGCGCTTTCCCGATCTGATCCACTGTGATAAACACGTCGAAGGTATCTGCTGTTTCCCTGGTGAAAAGTGTGTAGCTCATCGTGGCGGCAATATAGCCGTTTGCAGCGGCGATCTGGCAAAACGGCGCCATCTGGCTCTTGTCGCCGCCGGACCAGGATCCGCCGTGAATGAACAGCAAACAGGCATTGTCATCTCTTTCTTTCGCGCTGTTCGGCACATAGATGTCCATCACTTCCCGTTCTTCCGTCCCGTAGGCAACGTCAGTATAGACTTTGTAATCCTTTTTTACAATGCCGATCAGGGTGGTGCATACCGTGACCAAAGACATAAAAAATGCACAAATTTTGGTTAACATCGTTCTACCTCGCTTCTTTTAAAAATCAGGTTTTCTTTCAAGGGTTTCTCTGACCTGTTGTCCCTCGTTTTGATTCTATCCAAAGATCCGACGTTTGTAAAGACCTGAAACGAAACCTTAATGATTCATAATCTTGCTTTACAGTTTAACCGTCTTTTTATACCATCCATGCCGGTTCCTTTACAAAGTGAAACAACGCAGCAGCAGCCGCACCCGAAGGTGCGGCTGCCGGAATCTTTGCGGTGCCCGGTTACCCAAGCAGCGATTTGTACAGGTAGACTTTGACGTAGTCGACGATGAAATCGGTGGGCGCGGCATCCTTTGCCAACGCGTCGCCGGCCCAGCTCGCGGCAGCGACACCGTTTGCGCCGCCGACCTCCGCTGTCAAAAGCAGAAATCTTCAAACCGCATCGTGTCTTCCGCATCGCAGCGGAAAACGAAGCATAGGCCGTGGGTACCTGCGGCGTTTTGAAGCGCCACGTCAAAGGTTTCAAAGCGGTCACACCCGCCGGTATTTCCGACGGTCACTTCGCCCAGCATTTCGCCGTCCGGCCCGCCTTCGCGGACCTCCACCCTGCCCGGCGTCTGGCCGCCGTTGGCAACGCGAAGATGGATTTCGGCGTTTTCGGGAACATGCAGCACGTTCTGATAATACAGATAGGCGCCGTCTTTGATTCCGGCGATGGCAAAGCCGTCTGCGGTTTCCGTTTTGACAATACCGTCGGACGCTTCAAAAAACCATTCGCCTTTGATGCTCTCCCACGCCGCGTCATACTGGCCGACGCCGACTTTTTTGATGAAGTCATCGGTCACGATGTCGCCGTTTTCTTTGATGTGGGCGTATACAAACTTCGTCGTTCTGTAATTCGGATCAAGCGGCTCGCCGCTGCCATAGTTTTCGGGAACACCGTAGGTAAAGTAGGTCTGGTTGTGGAAGGTGAAAAAAGTGCCGTGGTCGGTAAAGCAGTCCTCACAGATTCGGCCGCGGTACGTATAAGGTCCGTAAACGCTCTTGCTCGTCGCGTATTCGCCGCCGTGAGAATTGAGGTAGTAGGTATCGCCCCATTTGGTGATCCAGCACGCGTCGTTTTCCCAGCCGTCTATGAGTTCAACCGCCTTCGGTTCTTCCGCCAAAGAGATCATATCCTCGTTCAGCCGCGCAATGTAATACTTTTTGCCGACGACGGTATAGCCGAACATGATATACGGCGTTTTGTTTTCATCATCGTCGATGAATACCGTCGGGTCATAACAGGCGGTATCCACTAAGCCTTGCGGAAGCAAAGGCTTCCCGAGCGCGTCGACGTAAGGGCCTCCCGGGCCGTTTTCGCTGACCGCGACACCGGTGCTTCGCTGCTGATCGGAGAAATAGAGATAGTATTTGCCGTTTCGTTCCGCCGCGTCGGTCGCGTAGCATTCATGATCTTCGCCGAGGAAGGTGTCCTCCGGACGAAGGGTGAATTCCAGATTCCAGTTGACAAGATCCTCCGAGGAAAACACGCGCCAGTCGTCCATGCGGTAAATCGGCTGTCCCGGGCCGTAATCGTGGCTGGAAAACAGATAGGCTTTGCCGTCAAAAACATGCACATGCGGGTCGCAAACGCCCATATCGGGGAACACACGCCGGAAATTGCCGCCCTTCAGATTGTCGCCGCTTTGGAATGTGGCTCGGATCTCCTCAACACTTCCGGCCGTCAGGTAGTAGTAATAGCTGTGCGGTTCGTCAAATTCCAGCGCGAAAACACCGAGCGGAGCCACGTAATTCGTGGCGTCAGCGCCCGCGTCGGCGGAACCGTCATACAAAAACCGACCCGCGAGCAGAGACTTCGCTCTCGGTGTAAACAGCCCCACGCCGTAGCCGCTGTCGTCCGTCCACGCGCACCACGTTTCGCTGTTTCCGTCCTTCAATTGAAATGCGGGTTTTCCCGCCCAAAACGGCAGCTCGCGCTCCACGCGCAGTTCGTCGCCGGTCCAGGGCTGATCGCCGTCGTAGAACCAAAAGTTGCCGAGGGCACTGATCGTATAAAACGCCGGAAGCTCCTGCTCTTTGTCCACCCAGGGTGTCTGCAGAAAATCCACCGCCGTGTTTTTCACATCCAGTCCCCTGTCCGTCAGCTTATACACGTTCGTGTAATACGTTTGTGTGAGCATATTGTTTTGCGCCCAATCGAGCGGACGACAGACGACGCGGATCTCATCATCGCTTTTTTCAACGGCCACAAGTTTGCTGCTGTTGCCGTACTGGTCACCGCCCTGTACGGGATTGTAGCCCCAAACGGTATCGACGTACACGCCGTTTTCATATCCCTCGATCTCCTGCGGCCCGTAATAGGACTGCTGCACGAGACGGCCGGTGTCATGATTGTTCAGGAGATTTCCGTAGCCGCCGTTCTCTTTGTCCTCATGATCGTTTTCGATATACAAAACATTCTCTTTCGGCACCGATTGTAAATCACAGGTAAAGCTGGAAACGCTGAGGATGCAGCGTTGGCCGGCAACGATGGGTTCAAAGCGAACCGAAAGCAGCCGCGATGCAGTTTTCCGGCTCAGATAGCAGTCAAGCAGCATGGAGGCTTTCTGCGATTTTGCGCTTAGCAGCAGTTCTTCCTCCAGGGTTTCTCTGCCCAGCCGGTAGCTAAACACGGCACGAACCGCCGCCGTGGTTTGATAGGCAAAGTTGATACGGTTGAACCGCAAGGTGCCTGTAATGGCCGGCACCGTTACGGTGAATCCGTTTGTCACATCTGTATCTGTCAGATTCATATCCTTGATTTCTGTCTGTTTTTTCGTGGTAATATCCGCCCCGAACACACCGAGCAGAATCAGAATTGACAGAAAAAACGCCGCGATTCGTTCTAAAAGAAACATAAATCTTTCCTCCTATAGCTTGATTTGTTTCTTCGTGTTTATCTCCTCCCTTTAGATAATTATATACAGGAACAAGCAGCATTTCAACCGTTTTCATAAAAATTAATTCCGGGAGCGCGCCATATAGGTCGGATTGCACAAAAAAGCCTCTTTTGCCCTGCCAGACAAAAGAGGCTTATTTATGGCGGAGAAGAGGAGACTCGAACTCCTGCGCCGGTTACCCGACCTACGCCCTTAGCAGGGGCGCCTCGTCACCAACTTGAGTACTTCTCCGTGTGTCGATAAATCGTAATATTCAATTGGCGGAGAGAGTGGGATTCGAACCCACGGTACGCAGAGCGTACGACGGTTTTCAAGACCGTTCCGTTATGACCGCTTCGGTATCTCTCCGTTTGTGCTCAACTAGTTTATCATAGCGACCGTGGTTTGTCAAGCCTTTTTTCAAAAAAGTCCACGCCCCCTTTTGTTGTCCGCCGGAAAAAAATCGTTAATGAAATCTTCAGATTCTTGCCATTGACCTGTCTATCATTCTTTGCTATAATAGATAAAAAGTTTGACAAGGAGGAACTCAACCATGTCTTCTAGACTGCAACGTATTATTTCCTATCTCATTATGCTCCTGACGCTTTGGCTTAATTCGTCCGGCTTCATCGCCAAGCCTTACAATCAGATCAAAGACGTCAAATACGGCGACGGCGCCGCCCAGATCATGGACATCTATCTGCCGAAAAATGCGTCCGGCAACGCGTCCGCCTTTTTGTATCTGCATGACGGCAATTTCAAAGACGGCAGCAGAAGCGGTATGGAAAGAGACTGTCAGATCGCTGCCAACAAAGGCTATGTTGCCGCAACGATGGACTATTCGCTGATTACAACGCCGACGCTGTTTAAGCCGAACACCACCACGCTGAAGGTTGTGCTTGACGAGATCAGCGACGCGATCCGCACGCTCAAGAACACCGCTGCCGAAAACGGCGTCCATCTCACCTCCCTCGCGCTCGGCGGTCAGGGTGCCGGCGGCTATTACGCCATGATGTATACCGCTGAACGCGCACCATGGTCAAGCATCACCATCAAATTCGCAGTTGCCAAATCCGCACCGGCCGAGTTCTCCTATGAGATTTGGAAAGACACCTGTTCCGCATCTGAATTTGCAGCACTTGTCAATGCGCTCGCCAACGTCAATCTGCCGGCTTCCGCGTATGAAAACAACACCGCAAGCGCCGTGACCGCATGTGAATCGGTTTCCGTGACCAAGGCGCTCGCAAAATGCTATGACAAAATTCCGTTCCTGACTGCCTATTCCGACAAGGACACGCAGGTTCCCTATGCGAACTGGACGGCACTGGACAAAGCGCTGACTGCTTACGGCATCACCCACGACACCGTCCTTTATGCAAATGCTGCACATTCGCTCAACAACCGCATTATTGAAGACTCCGAATACACCGATCTGCTGCTCTCCTATTGCAACAGATACTTCGGCTGAACCGCTCCCGAAAAATCTTACAAAAACCGCCTGCTGCAGGCGGTTTTTTTCGTGCCCTTTTTGCATAGGATTCCGTTGACAAAGCTTTTCGCCTTTGTTACAATAGCTTGCGACAAATGAAAAACGGAGGTACCCTATGCAAAAACTGAAAAAACCGATCGCTTTGCTGCTGCTGAGCTGGATGCTGCTGTCTGTCTGTATCCTCGGCGCCGCGGCAACGCAGGACAATCCGACCGATCCGCAGACCGTTTCGTCTGCGTTGGAATCGCAGCCCGTCAGCGAACCGTCGGACGAGCCGGCCTCGGAGCCTTCAAGTGAGCCGGCGAGTGATCCTTCGAGCGAGCCTTCGAGCGAACCAGCGAGTGAACCTTCGAGCGAGCCTTCGAGTGAACCGGCAAGCGAGCCCGCCGCCGAACCGGAAACGCCGCAAGTACAACCGCAGGTATCGATCACCGCCGATAATATTGAAGTCGAACTAAAAAAGACGATCGCCATGCACGCCGAGGTCAAGGGCTTTGCGCAAACGCCTTCGATCACCTGGAAAAGCGACGATCCGTCGGTTGCCGCGGTGGACGCAAACGGCCGCGTCACGGGCAAAAAGATCGGACGCACCGCGATCACGGTCACAGCCAAAGACGGCAAAAGCGAAGCGCACGATTCGATGGTGATTTATGTCATCAAAGACCGCAAATCCCTGCAACGGATGATCGAGCACAAACAGGTATTCGGCTACAAGTACAGCTTCCGCGACGATTATTACTACACCAACGACAAAAACTGCTGGCAAAGTAACTACGGCTTCGCCAAGTTTTATGACCTCGTGGCGCCGTATCTGCTTTTGGAATACGATTATGTGCGCGTCTATTTCACTTACGAAAACAAAGACTGGATGATCCAGTTGTGGAAGGGTCAGTACGGTTTGTTGTTTTACGGCGCAGAACAGGGCGTCTATAACAAGCCCCACAGCGACAAAGCGCCCAACATCTTCACGATGTACAACTGCGCCGGCAAAGGCGACTGGCTCGATATGGATATGACGTTGTACCACGACAAATCGGGCAACGGCAGCTATGTGCGCGAGCTGTCCCGCGACTACGGCAAATACTGGTGGTGCACCGGCTTTAAAGAGGGCCATCTGCGCCGGCAGGAACCGGCGAGCGAGCTGCGCACCGTCGGCACGATCACACTCAAAGACGCGGAAATGACCCGTCTGTTTACTGACGGTCTTAAGCAGCTAGGCTTCGGAGAGGCGGAAAGCAAGGACAACATCGGTCTTGACGCGTTCTACACCGACGGCAACAGCGTCCACTTTGTGTGGCAAAACATCAACGACGCGGAAACGACTATGCCAATCAAATATGCCGCCGCCCTCGGAGGGCTCGGCACCGTACTCGCTTTCTTTGTCGGCATCTTCGCGTTTATGGCGCTTGCATTCGCCGGCATCGTTCTGATGATCATCATCCTGTAAACGATCCGTACAAAACAATACCGCTTCCGACCGGACGGCACCGGGGAAGCGGTATTTTTCTGTGGTTTTCAGCGCCGGAACAGCGTTTTGAGGAACGCGCCAAGCGCACGGAAAAAGTCGCGCAGCGCCGTCCAAAACGTCCGTTTTTCGCCGGCAGTGTTGTCGTGGGTATCTTCGATCGAGCGAATCGGCGTCAGCGTGCCGGTTGCGTCATCGGAGCCGGCGCTGTTCGTGGCCGTATACTGCAAAAACTGCGGATAGGCCGGATCGGTAAAGACGGTCATGTTGTCGTTGTTGGCAAACGCCACACAAAGATCGTTGACACAATCCGGAAAATAGGTGTGGTACAGATCCTTGGTGAACCAGGTTGTATCCGGAAACAGCGCCGTAGACGCGTCGATTTTACAATCGGCAGACAGATACCGGCCATTGCCGTTTTTGACTGCCTGGCGGATATAGCTGTCAGAGAGCGTTTTATCAAAATCCGCAGTTGTGGCGCCGTAGGACGCATAGCCGACGCTCACATAGCCGTCGCTTTCCTCGTTGGCGTCCGCCGAAAGCGGAAACGCCTGATAGCCGTATTTTGCAATCACGGCAAACCGCACGTCGTCTTTGAGAGCGCGCAGTTTTTCGTTGATGTGCTTTTGCATCTCGTAGTACGCGTCGGTCTTTTCCAGCAGACCGGCGTATTCGTCTTCCACACCGCCGAACACAAACGCGCGGGCTTTTTCATAATATTCGGGCGAAACCATCGACCAGTAGCCCGGGAACGTGGCGAATGTTGCACGCAAAATCGGCACCATCGCGTCCTTTTTAAATGCATTATAGGTGCGCATGAAGCGGTCGAGACCGACGCCGACCAGCTTCATTTCGTTGGCGAGCGCAAGCAGCAGAAAGATCAGATCAGTCGTCTGTTCGTCGCGGATCACCAGATTGTTCGAATCGCGGTAATAGTCGAGGAAACGCTCCAGCGCGTTCGGGTCTATGGTCAGTTCCCCCGAAAACAGCGCGTTTGCAGCGCCGATGCCGTTGGTCGAGCTGGAATAGAAGATACTGGAATGCACCTTTTTGCCGCCGTTGGCATACAGATAGGCGTACACAATGTTGGTGGACTCGCAGCGCGAAACAAGATCCACCTGTTCGGCGCCCGTATCGGCGAGCACCGCGTCGATCAGATCGCGCAGCTCCTCGGCCAAGATGATCGGCGACAGACGCCAGTCATAATGCCAGCGATAAACCGGATAGCTGCCGCCGTTTGACAGCGGGATCGTCGTTTTGATATTGGACAGCGTACCCTGTCCGCGCCACATGTCGTTCGGATGTACGTGCGACCCGTCCGTCGGCATGCCGTCTTTGCCGAGCGCTTCGGTTTCATAGACCGGCACCACCGTCTCATACAGCAGTTCGCTGAACGGCCCGTAATCTCCGGTATAATCGCCGTGGAACGAGCGCTTCACCAGTTCCTTGAGATTCGGCTGTACCCGACCCATCAGGTCAATGCCGAGGTTATAGACCTGCGTGCCGTCGTCGCGATACAGCCAGATGCCCTGCCCCTCCAGATAGATCATCGGGCAGCTTGCCGTTTCGTTTTCCGCCAAAGCGGGCACTGCCAGCCCAAGCAACAGACAAAGGACCAGCCATACACTTAACAATCGTTTCATTTTTTACCTCCACACGCGCTTTTATATCAGCAGCTCCATCGTCCGGCGCTGTTCGTGCATGCCGAACGACGCATAAAACCGCATAGCTTTTTCGTTGAATGACCAGACGTTGAGCGTCACGTTATGGCAGCCGCAGTCTTTGGCAAACTGCACCGCGTGGGTCATCAGCGCTTTGCCGACGCCGCTGCCGCGCTTTGTTTCGTCCACACAAAGGTCATCCACATACAGCGTTTTGCAGTCTTCGAGCAGTTGGTTGTCCTTGACTTCCTTCAGAATACAGAACGCATATCCCAACAGCGTGTCGCCGTCCATGCAGACGAAGACCGGCCTTGTTTCGTCACGCAGCAACTGTTTCAGCTCTGCTTCACTGTATTTTGTCGCGGGCCCTTTGAACAGATCGGGCCGCCCGTTGTGGTGCACCATATTGACCTGCACCAGCAGCTTTAAAATCTGGGGAATCTCGTTGGACGTTGCTTTTCGAATCAACATACAAAAGCTCCTTTCAACGCAGCAGCACCACAGCGTGTGCGGCGATGCCTTCGCCGCTGCCGGTAAAGCCGAGGCCTTCCTCGGTCGTGGCTTTCACACTCACCTGCCCCGGGTCGATCGCGCAGGCGGCGGCAATGTTTTCCCGCATCGTGTCGATATAGGGACGCAGCTTCGGCGCCTGACAAAGCACCGTTGCGTCGATGTTTTCAATGGCAAAACCGGCCGATTGGATCACACCGCAGACCTCCCGCAGCAATCCGAGACTGTCGGCGCCTGCATAGCGCGGATCGGTGTCGGGAAAAAGCTTGCCGATATCGCCCTTTGCCGCAGCGCCCAGCAGCGCGTCGGCGACGGCGTGCAGCAGCACGTCGGCGTCGGAATGGCCGAGCAGCCCTTTTTCAAACGGAACCTCCACGCCGCCGAGGATCAGCTTTCTGTTTTCCACCAGCCGGTGGACGTCGTAACCGTGTCCGATTCTCATGTTTCCAGTTCCTCCAATGCCTGCAAAAATATGTCGCGCGGCACAAAGTCGTTGAGTACCCGCAACAGCGCCGACGTAGACAGATGCTCCGGCAGCGCGAGAATTTGCAAAAGCTGTTTGCGTCTTTGTGCGCTGTTCGGCGTGCCGGAAAGGCCGAGACTGAACAAATCCGCCGTTGTCAGCGGTTCGTTTTGCGGCCGGGCAATCTGCGTTGCTGTGATGCCGGCGCGTTCGAACGCAGCGAGCAGCACCTGTTCGCTCATGCCCTCCACCCCGAGCTTACCTTCCGCGCCGGGGGTGCGTTTGCGTTTTTCCTTGCCGTAAAGATCCGGCACATACACATGCGTCAAGTATGGATTCGGGATGCTCGAACGCAGAAAATTGCGAATCAAAAACCCGGCGGAATCGCTGTCGGTCAAAACAATCAGCCCCCGCGTTTCGGCGATTCGGCGCAAAAACGCCAGCTTTTCTTTATCTTTGAAAATCCCGAATCCGTCTGTGGTGAGGATGAGCGCGTCGAGCAAATTGGACAGCTTGATTTTGTCATACTTGCCCTCCACAATCACCGCTTGCTCCAGCCGGATCATACCTGTTCACCGTTGGCGATCAGCAGCAATCGCACGATGAGCTGTTCCAGCACAAGCGCACCGCTCTCGCCGGTCGATTTCAGTTTGCGGTCGGCTTCCTTCAACGTTTCCAGCGCCCGCCGGATTTGCGGCAGCGTCAGCTTCGACGCATCGCGGGCAGCGTTTTGGATTGCAAATTCGCGCCCCTTATAGCCGTAGGGGCCGACAATGCTCTGCACATTGCCACCGCACCCAACGGCGACCTTCGCACGATAGAGATCGATATACGCGCCGTTCAGCGCGCCGAGAATATAGTGCGGCTCCACCCGCATCTGCAGCAGCGTGTCGAGCACGCCGTAGGCTTTGTCAAACTCCTGCTGCAGCAAAAAGCGCGACAAACCGTAGACCTTGGCGTCCAGCGTCTTGGTCGCTACCGCGTCGATATGCGCTTTTGTGATTTCCCCTTGCGCATAGGCGCAAACCTTTTGCAGTTCCTGAATCAGCATATGAAAATCGTCGCCGACACAGGAAACGAGATATTGCGCCATGGCGGATGAAAGCGAACAGCCCTGTTTTGACGCCGAGGCGATCAGCGGACGGTACAATTCCTGCCCGGTGCGCTTTTGCAGTTCGCACACCGCGCCGTATTTTTGGAAAAGGTCGCGTACTTTCTTGCCCGTCTTTTTGGAAACGGGATTGAGCGTTTGCAAAAACAAAACGATCGCCGTGTCCGGCAGCGACGAAAGACCGTCCGTCAGCATTTGCAAATCACGCGATCCGATCGGGTCGAGCTTCATATCGTCCACCACGATCACGCGCCGGTCGGCCATCATCGGCATCGTAGCAGCATGTTCAAAGACGTCGCGCAGATCGAGCCCTTTGCCGTCAAAACGCTCCACATTGAACGACGCAAACGCCTTGTCGGCCGCCGCGTCCACGATCTTGTCAAGATACAGCTTTTTCAGGTAATCCTCTTCGCCGACAAACAGGTAGCACGGCAGAAACGATTGGGTCTTGATATGCGCGCGCAGCGCTTTTTCGTCAAAAACCGGCATACTGTCCCCTCTTTCCGCAGGATACAAGATTCTTTGTATTATAACACTTCTTTTACAAAAAGGTCAAGCCTTTGCCGGCGATAAAGCCAAATTGCAAACATTGCCAGCGCGGCAAGACAAAGCACCAGCGCCGGTACAGCGGCGCTTTTCGGCAGTTCCAGTTCCGCAAACGGAAAGCGGCTCATCCAGCCGGCAACTTTGATACAGTACTGCGCCAGCGTGTCTGTGAAAAAATGCAAAACCGTTCCGAGCAGCGGTACGGCGTGCAGCACCAGAAACAGTCCGGCGAACACCAAGACCGGAAGCAAAAACGGAAGCAGTAAAAGATTTGTCACAACCCCCACAAGCGAAACCGTACCGAACGCATAGATTTGCACCGGCAGCGTCAGCACACTGACGCAAAGATTGATGCAAACCGCCGTGCCTGCGCTTATTAATCCGGAAGACAGTGTTTCGGGCAGATCTCGTTTTTCAACGGCATCCTCCAGCCGCGTCGCAAGCGGCACAGCAAACGCCAATATCGCCAGCGTAGACAATACCGATAAAACGAAACCTACGTGCATACAGAACGCCGGTCGTACAATCAGCAGCACCGTGACGGCAAAGCCGAGGGCATTGAGCGCATCCGCCTTTTCCCGCAAGATCAATCCGAGCAGATACACGAGCATCATCAGCCCCGCGCGTAATACCGAACCGCTGAACCCGGCAAACGCCATTAAGACGACAACAACGATCGAAAGTACAACGCCCGCTGCACGTAAATCCTGCGTCCGTTTGCGCCAAAGCGCGAGAAAAAAGAAAACCCACGCCGACAGATGCAGCCCTGATACCGCCATAATATGCGCCGCACCGGCCCGCCGGAACGATTGATAGAGTCCGTCGGGCATGCCGCCCTTTTCGCCAAACAAAACCGCCGTTAAAAAGCTCGCCTGCGCGTCGCCGAACGAGCGCTGCAAGACCGATACCATCCGTTGCCGCAGCCGCAGCAACCAGGCATAGGGCGACACAACAGCCGCCTTTTCGTGCACCACCTTCAACACCGGCCGCGCACCCAAAAACAGCATCCGGCTTTGATACGACCGCGCAGAATCACGGTTGTCGCCGCCGAGCGCAAACAAACTGCCCACAAACCGCAGCCGGTCGCCCGGCGCGAGCGTTTGCGGGTCAGCGGTGTCTTTCGGAAGATAGACGCGCACGGTACCGGGGATCTTTGTGCCGTCGTCGCACCTTGCTTTCACCGTGCAGACGGTGCGCCCTTTGTAATCGGTATAGGGATAGGCGCAAACGTTACAAGTAAGCGTCTGCCGTGTTCCGTCAAACGACAGCGCCGGGACGCGGCAGCAAACGCAAAAAACAAGAAAAAGCAAACAGCCCGTCAGCGCGCTGAAAAAACACAGCGGCAAACGGGCGTCTTTGCGGATTCTTTTGTGCAGCAAACTGCACACAAACAACACGAAGCAGACCGCGCCGGCAGCCATGACCGGCTTGGCGCCGGTCGTGAACGAAAGCGCGAGCATCACGAAGAACAGCGTCAGGCCGGAAACGGCAAAAGGACGGATCATCGCTTTCTCCTTCGCAAATCTTATTTGAAGAACAGCGGCAGCTTCTCCAAAAAGAAGATGTCGTCGCGGTCGGCGGCATCGCCTTCGGCAAGGATGGCACACTGACCGACGATGTTGGCGTCAAAGTGCTGCACCAGCTTGTTCACGGCTGCCAGCGATTCGCCTGTTGAGATGACGTCGTCCACAATCAGCACGCGCTTGCCGCGGAGCTTTTCGCCCTCGGCGCCGTCCAGATAGACGGTTTGCACCTTGGCGGTGGTGATGGAGTGCACGTTGACCGACACGGGATCGGTCATATACAGCTTCGGGCCCTTGCGGCAAACGAAGTACGGCTTGCCGCTTTGCTTCGCCATCTCATACGCCAGCGGAATGCTTTTCGCTTCCGGGGTCACGATATAGTCAAAATCGGGGCATTTTTCCAGCAGCGCTTTCGCCGACGCTACCGTGATTTCCACGTCGCCGAAAATGACGAACGCCGCGATATCGAGGTTGGGACCGGCCGCACAGATCGGCAGTTCACGTTCCAGCCCCGCGATGGTCATTTTATAGGTTTTCATAGTACAACATCCCTTTCTATTATACTGTCGACTGACGACGGATGACTGTCAGCTTACCCTGCCGGCCAACCAAACGCACGGCCGCCCATCAGATGGAAATGCAGGTGTTTGACCGTTTGGCCGCCGTCTTCGCCGCAGTTGTTGACAATGCGGTAGCCGTTTGTCAAACCGAATTCCTTCGCCAGCCGCGCCGCCACTTCAAAGATATGGGCTACAACCGCGCTGTTGTCGGGGGCGATATCGTCGCACGACGCGATATGCTGTTTCGGAATCAGCAGCACATGCACCGGCGCCTGTGGCGACAGGTCCTTGAACGCAAGAACCGTGTCGTCTTCATAGACTTTTGTGGACGGGATCTCGCCGTTTGCAATTTTGCAGAAAATGCAGTCACTCATGGGGTGTTCCTCCTTATTTGAGCATGCCGGCAAGGATGTCGGCTGCTTGTTTGATTGCGTCGGGCAGCGCGTCGATATTCTTTGCGCCCGCCATCGCGGAGTCGGGTTTGCCGCCGCCGGAGCCGCCGGCTAATTGTGCTACAGCGCGGGCGAGGTTGCCTGCGTGGGCGCCGGCTGCCACAGCCGCTTTGCCGCAGCAGGTGCAGATATTGCCGCTGCCTTTGGCTTTTTGTACGCCGCCGATCACGCCGACGTAGTCGTCGCCCTTACTCTTGACAAGGTCGCACATCCGGCGCAGCTCGTCCACTGTGGTATCGGGCAGGAAAGCAGTGACAAGCTTCACGCTGCCGATGGGCTGCGCCTGGTCAAGCATGCGCTGCGCTTTGGCGTTGGCGATTTGGCCGGAAAGCTTTTCGATCTCTTTGTCCTTCGCCTTGAGCTCGGCCATCACAGCGCCTGCGCGGGAGACGAGCTCTTTCGGGTTGGCAATCTTGAGCGCGGCCGCCGCGTCGTCGAGCGTTTGCAGCGTGCCGTTGACAAACGCGAGCGCGTTCATGCCGGTCACAGCTTCGATCCGGCGCACACCGGCCGCAACCGAAGATTCCGACACGATCTTAAACAGACCCAGCGCGCCGGTGTTGGGCGCATGGGTGCCGCCGCAAAGCTCCACGGAAAAGTCGCCGGCTTTGACCACACGCACCACGTCACCGTATTTTTCGCTGAACAGCGCCATCGCGCCCATCGCTTTTGCTTCCTCGATCGCCATCTCCTTCGTTTCCACCGGAATCGACGCGAGGATCTTTTCGTTGACCATGGTTTCCACTTCGGCGATCTCGTCCTTTGTCATGGCGGAGAAATGCACAAAGTCAAAGCGCATGGTGTGTTCGTCCACAAGCTGTCCCGCCTGCTCCACATGGGAGCCGAGCACCTTCCGCAACGCCGCCTGCAGCAAATGCGCCGCGGTGTGGTTGCGCATGGTCGCCCGTCTGGTTTCCGGGTTGACCGCCGCCGTCACCTTGTCGCCCACAGCCAGATCGTCGCCGGCTGTCAGCACCCCGTGGTGCAAAAACAGGCCGTCGGCTGTTTTGGTGGTGCCGGTTACAGTAAAGATCGCGTCGTCTTTGACGATCGTACCCTTGTCGCCGACCTGGCCGCCGCTTTCGCCGTAAAACGGTGTGGCGGAAAGGATCAGTGTCGCTTCGTCGTCGCGGCCAACGCCTTCGGCGCGCTCGCCGTCCATCAGAATACCGACGATTACAGCGTCTGCCGTCAGCGTTTCATAGCCGACAAAGCTTGTCGCGGCAAGATCCTTCAGCGCGGCGCTGCCGCCCTTCCACGCTTCGGCGCCGGCGTCTTTGCGCGCGGCACGGGTGCGGATGCGGTTTTCTTCGACCAGCTTGCGGAACGCGTCTTCGTCCACAGTATAGCCCTTTTCCTGCAGCAGCTCTTTCGTCAGATCGATCGGGAAGCCGTAGGTGTCCTGCAGCTTATAGGCGTCTTCGCCGGACAGCACGGAGCCGTCCAGATTGTCGAGCATGTTTTTCAAAAGGCTCAGACCGGTGTCGATCGTTTTGGCAAACGATTCCTCCTCCGCCTTGATAACCTTGACAATCAGA
>CACWJV010000039.1:0-635 GCA_902761265.1 Oscillospiraceae bacterium
AGTTGGGTCAATGCGCATCATCTCCTTTTTTTATTTTAAATGAAGTGCCTGTATTTCCAACCCGTCAAAGCAGAGCAGCTTGCCCTGCGCGTCGGTGGTTTTCAAAAAGTAATCGATGGCGAGCTTTGCTTCGAGTGCGCCGATCACGCCGACAACCGGACTTTGCGACTGCGGGTTGCGGTTCGGTTTTTGCAACAGACCCGCTGCCTCCAAATCGGCGCATACGCCCGGCACATACAGATACGCTGTGCCGAAGGCGGCGTCCACACCGCCGTTGACGAGCGGCTTTTGCTTTTGCCTGCAATAGTCGTCTGCGATCCTGCGCGCGTCGATGTTGTCCACGGCGAGGATCACGATTTCCGCCTCGTCCGCAAACGAAAGATCCGCCTGATCCGTGATTCGTTTTTGCACGGGAACGACCGCGGTGTCCGGCGCATAACGCTGCAGCCGGGCGGCAAGCAGATCGCATTTCGGTTTGCCGGTATCCGCCGGCGTATAGAAAAACTGGCGGTTGAGGTTGCGCGTCTGGACCGTGTCGAAATCGCACAGCCACATCTTGCCGATGCCTGCGCCGGCAAGATGGACGGCAACGTTGGTGCCGAGTCCGCCGCAGCCGATCACGGCTGCCGTATGGG
>CACWJV010000039.1:649-12527 GCA_902761265.1 Oscillospiraceae bacterium
AGCACCTCCAGCGATTCCCCAACGGCCTTCGGGCTGCCGGGAAGATTGACAATCAGCGTTTTGCCGCGGATGCCGGAAACGGCGCGCGAGAGCATAGCGCGGTCGGTGACGGCAAGGCTTTTCATACGGATCGCTTCGCTGATACCGGGCGCCGGGCGGTCGATCACGGCCGTTGTCGCTTCGGGCGTTACGTCGCGCGGCGCAAAGCCGGTGCCGCCGGTGGTGAGGATGACGTCGACCTTTTGCGTGTCCGCAAGCTCGATCAGCGTTTGCGCAATCTGCGCTTTTTCGTCCGGCACCAACCGGTAGAGCGATTCCTGCGCCAGCGGCGCAATCAGCTCCAATATGCGCGGACCGCTTTTGTCTTCGTGGGTGCCTGCGGCGCAGCGGTCGCTGACACATACAACGCCGAATCGCATACCGATCCCTCCTGCCATTGCAGATTTCTACACATCTATCATAGTCGATTTTGGGCTGAAAAGCAAGCGTTTTTCGTCTTTTTATCTAACAATATATGTTTTTTAATGGATATTATTTAGAAAAATTGCAAAAAAGCTTTTCTTCCGGTGCAAAATGTGCTACACTTAACATGCTGCAAAAACAGCGGATCCTGTCCGAGCCGTCAAAGCTAAATCCGATTGGACATGCTCTGCCGGCCGCTGGCCGAAAAACAAAGGCGTATGCCTCCGGCCAGAGGGCAGTTTCGGAAACGAAACGGCCTTCCGTGTTTGAAAAGGAGAAATGGATCATGAAAAAACTCACCGCAATCCTTCTGGCAATGCTCCTGCTTGTCTCTTTTGCCGCCTGCGGCGCAAAGGGCAACGAGACGCCGACCCCGGCCGAAACGCCGGAAAACCCGGTCATCCGCATTTCCACGACCACCAGCGTCAACGACTCCGGCCTGCTGCCCTATCTGCAGCCCGTGTTTGAAAGCGAGACCGGCTACAAACTGGAAATCCAGTCCGCCGGCACCGGCGCCGCGATCCAAAAAGCCGTTGACGGCAACGCCGATCTGATCCTTGTCCACGCAAAAGCGTCGGAGGAGGAATTCATCGCCGACGGCTACGGTGTGGAGCGTCTGCCGTTTATGTACAACTATTTCGTCATCGTCGGCCCGGCCGATGATCCGGCAGGTATCAAAGACTGCGAAGACGCCGCAAGCGCGTTTGCAAAGATCCGCGAGAGCGAAAGCAAATTCATCTCCCGCGGCGACGAAAGCGGCACACACAAGGCCGAACTCAAAATCTGGGGCGAAAATGCACCCGACGCCGCGGCCGACAGTTGGTACGTCAGCGCCGGCCAGGGCATGGGCGCATGCCTGACCATGGCGAGCGAACAGGGCGCCTACTGTCTGACCGACAAGGCCACCTTCCTGTCGATGCAGGCCGAGCTGAAGCTCGATCTGCTGCTCGAAAAGGGCGAGGATATGAAGAATACGTATTCGCTGATCGCTGTGAATCCCGATAAGATCGACGGCGTCAACGTAGACGGCGCCAAGGCGTTTATCGACTGGATGCTGTCCGACGAAGCGAGCGAAATGATCGCGAAATACGGCCAGGAGCAATACGGCGTTTCGCTGTTCTATCTGCTCGAAGAATAACCCATGGACGCACTGAAGCAGGCGCTGCATCTGCTTTTTTCGCTGGATCCGGAGCTGCTGCAGATTTTGGGCGTGACGATGCGCATGTCCTTTTTCAGCACAACGCTGTCGTGCCTGGTCGGGCTGCCGCTCGGCGCTTTGATCGGCACGCGCTCCTTTCGCGGAAAAGCGGTTCTCAAAAAACTGATCCATACGCTGATGGGCTTGCCGCCAGTGGTGGCAGGACTGCTTGTGTATGCGCTGTTTACCCATTACGGGCCGTTCGGCCGTTTGAATCTGCTGTTTACCGTGCGCGTGATGGTGGTTGCGCAGTGCCTGCTGATTATCCCCGTGGTCACGGGTTTGACGGCGTCGTTTGTGGAACAGTCCACGCGCGCCGTGATCGACACTGCAAAAGGAATGGGACTCTCCCGGCGGAGGGTTCTGTTCCTTTGTTTGTCTGAAAGCCGCACGTCGCTGCTGTCGGTTGTGCTCAACGCCTTCGGGCGCTCCATCGCGGAGGTCGGCGCGGTCAGCATCGTCGGCGGCAACATCCAGTGGAAAACGCGCGTGATGACGACGGCCATCATGCTGGAAACCAACAAGGGCAACTTCAGCTTTGCGCTGGCGCTCGGTCTGATCCTTTTGCTGCTCGCGTTCGTCGTCAACGTTGCCGCGTCGTTTGTTGTACGGGAGGTTCGCGATGATTGAAGTCTATGATCTCAAAAAGACCTACCGCGACCGCACGGTGCTCGATCTGCCGGCGCTTTCGCTGCGTCAGGGCGAAACGCTCGCGCTCGCCGGCGCCAACGGCAGCGGCAAGACCACGCTTTTGCGTCTGCTTGCGGGCACGCTCAAACCGACGGCAGGCACAGTGAAAACGGCGGCGCCCGTGTTGTATCTGCCGCAAAAAAGCTACGCGTTTCGCGGCACGGTGCTGCAAAATGTGCTGCTCGGCATCAACGGCCGAAAACAACAGGCGCTGGATCTGCTGGAACAACTGGAGCTGCGTTCGCTCGCCGGCAAAAAGGCGTCGTCGCTGTCCGGCGGCGAGCTGCAGCGGCTGTCGGTCTGCCGGCTGCTGATCCGGCCGTGCCGTCTTTTGCTGCTCGACGAACCGACCAGCGCGTGCGATCCGCAAAGCGCGGCGCTGGTGCTGCAGGCGTTGGCAGCATACCGCGAAAAAACCGGCTGCACGCTCGTGCTCAGCACCCATACCCCGCGCGTGGCGCTGGAGGCGGCCGAACGGCTGCTGATTTTGCGCGACGGAAAACCCGAGGCCGACGGCGCGCCGCAAACGTTGCTGCAGTCGCCCGGCTCCGACTGGATGCGTGCGTTTGTTGCAGGATGGAGGATCTGAATGTTACAGGTGATTACAAGAGCGCAGGCGGCCGCCTGTGTGCGCGAACAAATGAAAGCTGTTGTGCCGCGCACAGAGACGGTTGATCTGCACCGGGCGGCCGGCCGTGTGCTGGCCGAAGACATCACGGCTATGCTTGACGTGCCCGGATTTGACCGCACCACGGTGGACGGCTATGCCGTTTTGGCCGCAGACACGTTCGGCGCCGGCGCGGCTGTGCCGGCGGAGCTGGAGATTGCCGGCGACGTGCGTATGGGCGAAGCGCCTTCGTTCAGGCTGCGCAGCGGGCAATGTGCCCGCATCGCCACCGGCGGTATGCTGCCGGCGGGCGCCGACGCCGCTGTGATGGTGGAACATACCGAAGAAGACGCCGGCGTGTGCCTGGTGTTTCAGGGCGTTGCGCCGGGCGAAAATATCACAAGGCGCGGCGACGATGTGAAGGTCGGCAGCACAAAACAACAAAAAGGGACAACTCTCGGCTCTTCGCAGATCGGCGTGCTCGCGGCGCTGGGCGTCCGAAGTGTGCCGGTGTTTCAAAAGCCGCGCATCGCCGTGCTTTCCACCGGCGACGAGCTGGCCAATGGCGACGCGCAGCCCGGACAGGTGCAGGACGTCAACAGCTTTTTGCTCTCTGCCGCCGCCGAAGCTTGCGGCTGCACGGCGGTGCCGCTGGGCGCGGTGCCCGACGACCGCGCAAAAATCTGTGCAGCGCTCGAACAGGGCTTGCAGGCGGCGGACATGGTGCTGATCTCCGGCGGCTCGTCGGCCGGTACGCGCGACATGACCGTAGACATTTTGCGGCAATACGGCGATGTGCTGTTTCACGGCGTCGCGATGAAGCCGGGCAAGCCGACGATTTTCGGCATGGCCGCGGGCAAGCCGGTGTTCGGGCTGCCGGGCCATCCGCTGGCCGCGTATTTTGTGTTTCGTCTGCTCGTGCGCGAAGCGGTGGGCGAACTGCTGTGTCTGCCGCCGGACAGGCCGCTTGCAGTGCGTCCGCTTGCGGTCAATGTGCCGTCAAACCACGGCAGAGAGGAGTTCCTCTGTGTCCGGACTGACGAAAACGGCTGTCTTGTGCCGCTGCATACCAAGTCGGGCATCATCTCCGTGCTGGCGAAAGCGGACGGCTTTATCTGTATCCCGCGCGACACGGAGGGATTGCAAAAAGGAGAAGAAACGGAGCTGTATCTGTTATGAGTCTCAAACAACGCTATCTCGATAATCTGCCGCTGGAGGAAGCGGCGGCGCGCTACCGGGCGCATCTGCTTTCCGTCGGGTTCGGGGCGACAGCGGAAACGATCCCCGTCCAATCCGCCTGCGGCCGTGTGCTGACAACGGCGGTCTATGCCGCCATCTGTGCGCCGCATTACAACGCGAGCGCGATGGACGGTGTGGCAGTCAAAGCAAAAGCGACCTTCGGCGCGTCGGAGCAAACGCCGCTGACGCTGCAGCCGGGGGATTATACCGTGGTGGACACCGGCGATCCGCTGCCGGAAGGCGCCGACGCTGTGATCATGGTGGAAGACCTGATCGATAAAGGCGACGGCGTGTATGAGATCCTCTCGTCCGTGCGGCCGTGGCAAAATGTGCGGCAGGTGGGCGAAGACCTTTGCATGGGCGACATGATCGCCCCGTCGGGCACGACTTTGACCCCGGCGCTGTGCGGCGCGCTGCTGGCCGGCGGTGTGACGCAGGTGGAGGTGAGAAAGGTGCCGGTTGTCGGCATCATCCCCACGGGCGACGAGATCGTTGCGCCCACAAGCGACCCGCAGCCGGGCGATATCATCGAATTTAACAGCACCGTCTTTTGCGGCATGCTGGAAAGCTGGGGCGCAAAAGCGGTCGTCTATCCGATTGTAAAAGACAAAAAGGACGCCATCCGCGCCATGCTGCGCCAGGCGGTTCATGCCTGCGATCTTGTGCTCGTGTCGGCGGGTTCGTCCGCCGGGCGCGACGACTATACGTGCGAAATCATCCGAAACGAAGGCACCGTAACGGTTCACGGCATCGCCATCAAGCCGGGCAAACCGGCCGTTTTGGGCGAAGTGGACGGCAAAGCTGTGGTCGGTCTGCCGGGCTATCCGGTGTCGGCGATCGTCGTGATGGAGGAGATCGTGCGGCCCGTTGTGGCGCTGGCCGGCGGCAAAGCGGAAACGGCGCCGGAAATGCTCACGTGCGTTTTGTCCAAAAAGATTGTTTCCTCTCTCAAATATAAAGAATTCGTCCGCGTGACCATCGGCAGAATCGGCGAGCGGTGGTCCGCGTCGCCTTTGCCGCGCGGCGCAGGGGTGATCAGCTCATTTACCAAAGCGGACGGCATGCTCGTCATTGACCAGAACTGTGAAGGGATCGAAGCCGGCGAAAGCGTGCAGGTGCGTCTGCTGCGAAACAAAGACGAATTGGAACACACGCTCGTCGTCACCGGCAGCCACGATCCGCTGATTGATGAAGTGACCGATCTGCTGCGTCTTTCCGGCGCGCCGTTTCGCGTCAGCTCCACCCATGTGGGCTCCTCGGGTGCGCTCAGCGCGGTCAAGGCGGGCCTTGCGCATCTGGGCGGTATCCATCTGCTCGACGCCGAGACGGGCGAATACAACAAAAGCTATCTCAAACAGCACTTCCCGTCCGGCGGCGCCGTGCTGGTGCCGGGCGTCGGTCGCGTGCAGGGCTTGATGGTCAAAAAGGGCAACCCCTGCGGCATCCGCACGTTTGCCGACGTGGCGCGGGTGCGCTATGTCAACCGCCAGCGCGGCGCGGGCACCCGGGTGCTGTGCGATTATCTGCTGCAACAAAACGGCCTTTCGCCGCAGCAGATTGAGGGCTACGACAATGTGGAGTTTACCCACACGGCCGTGGCGGCGCTGATTGCCGCCGGCAACGCCGACGCCGGGCTCGGCATCTATGCCGCCGCAAAGATCTACGACCTCGATTTCATCCCCATCTGCACCGAAACGTATGAGTTTCTTGTACGCGAAGAATCCTTGCACGACCCGATGGTGGAAGCGTTTTTCCGAGTTTTGCGCAGCGAAGCATGCCAAAAACGGCTGCTGAAAATGGGCGGCTATCAACTGACAAAGGAGAACACGTATGCTGACACATCTGAATGAAAACGGCGAAGCGCACATGGTCGACGTGGGCGAAAAAGCCGTCACGACCCGCACGGCGCGCGCCGCAGGGCGCATCCGGATGCAAAAGGAAACGCTGGACGCGCTGCTTTCGGCCAATCTCAAAAAAGGCGACGGCCTCGCCGCGGCGCGGATTGCCGGTATTATGGGCGGCAAGCACACGGCGGATCTGATCCCGCTGTGCCACCCGGTGCCGGTCGATCAGATCGAAGTGTCGTTTTCCCGCGAAAGCGACACGGTGCTGCGCATCGTTGCCGACACGAAATGCAGCTATAAAACCGGGATCGAAATGGAGGCGCTCACAGCGGTCAGCGTAGCGGCGCTGACGGTCTATGACATGTGCAAAGCCATGGACCGCGGCATGGTGATCGAAGAGATCCGTCTGCTGCAAAAGACCGGCGGAAAGAGCGATTACAACTATGAAAGATCGGTATAACCGCGAAATCGACTATCTGCGCGTGTCCGTCACCCAGCGCTGCAATCTCAACTGCATCTATTGCGGCAAAAGCGATTGCGGCAAAAAACAGACGGAGCTGTCACTCGACGAAATCGCGCGTCTGGTGCGTGCGTTCGCCCTCTGCGGCATCCGCAAGGTGCGCGTGACCGGCGGCGAACCGCTGGTGCGCCGGGACGTGGTGCAGATTGTGGAACGCATTGCAGCAACGCCTGGGATCGAGACTGTGGGTCTGACGACCAACGGCGTGCTGCTCGACCAATATGCCGCGCCGCTCGCCGACGCCGGACTGCAAAGCGTCAATATCAGCCTTGACAGCACCGACGGCAGCACCTACCGCCATCTGACCGGCGCCGACGTGCTCGGCCGGGTGCTGCGCGGGATCGACGAAGCGCAAAAAGCCGGACTGTCGCCGATCAAACTCAACGCCGTTTTGATGAAGGGCGTCAACGCCGACAGCGCGCCGGCGCTTGTGCGCCTTGCCGAAACGAACCCGATCGACGTGCGCTTTATCGAGCTGATGCCGTTTGCCGAAAACGGCGACGCCGACAAATTGCGCGTGACGGGCGACGAGCTGTTGCAGGCTTTCCCGTTTTTGCAGCCGCTCGATACAAAAGAAAACGGCACCGCCGTCTATTACGGCGCGCCGGGCTTTTGCGGCCGGGTGGGGCTCATCAGCCCGGTCAGCCATCCGTTTTGCGACCGCTGCAGCCGGGTGCGGCTGCTTTGCGACGGCACAGTCAAGCCGTGTCTCGCGTTTGACAAAACCTATGATCTGAAACCCTATTTACACGACGACGCGGCGCTGACCGCCGCGATCGGCGCAATCATTATGCAAAAGCCCGCCGGCCACGCGTTTCAAACCGCGCCGCCGCAGCACGGGCTCAACCGGACAGGAGGATAACCATGGCAACGGTTTGTTCCATCAATATCAGTGAGAAAAAAGGGACGCCGAAAACAACGATCGACGAAGGCACGCTGATCGCGGATTTCGGCTTTGCAGGCGACGCCCACGCCGGCAAATGGCACCGGCAGGTCAGCCTGCTTGCCAAAGAGAGCATTGCAAAGGCTGCCGGGATGCGCACCGACGGGCTGTGCCACGGCATGTTTGCCGAAAACATCACCACCGAGGGCATCACACTGCACACCTTGCCGGTCGGCACACGGCTGCAAATCGGCGACACGGCGGTGATCGAAATTTCCCAAATCGGCAAAGAGTGCCACGACGGCTGCGCCATCCGCCAGCTTGTCGGCCAGTGCATTATGCCGAAAGAGGGCGTGTTTGCCCGCGTGATCGTGGGCGGCGTTGTCCGCGCCGGCGATCCGATCACGGTTATCGCATGAAGCGGATCGTCGTTGGCATTCTGGCGCATGTGGACGCCGGCAAAACCACGCTGTCCGAAGCGCTGCTGTATACCGCCGGCAATCTTTCAAAGCTCGGCCGGGTCGATCACCGCACGTCGTTTCTTGACACGTTTTCGCTCGAACGCGCACGCGGGATCACGATCTTTTCCAAACAGGCGATTTTGACCACACCGGACGCCGTGTTCACACTGCTCGACACGCCGGGACATGTGGACTTTTCCGCCGAAACCGAGCGCACGCTGCAGGTGCTTGACTACGCGATCCTTGTCATCAGCGGCACCGACGGTGTACAAAGCCACACGCGCACGCTGTGGAAGCTGCTGAAAAAATATCAGGTACCGACGTTTTTGTTTGTCAATAAAATGGACCTCGACGGCGCGTCAAAGGCGCTGCTGCTGCCGCAGCTTCAGGCAAAGCTCAGCGGCGGTTGTGTGGACTTCGGCGCGCCGGCCGACACGCGGCTCGAAGAGCTCGCGCTTTGCAGCGAGGAACTGCTCGAACAGTATGAACAGACAGGGACGATTGCCCCCGCCGCCGTGCGCCGAGCAATCCAACAGCGCGAGGTGTTCCCGTGTCTGTTCGGTTCCGCGCTGAAACTGACGGGCGTGGATGCTTTTTTGGAACTGTTAAAGGCATATACCGAAATGCCGCGCTATCCGTCCGCCTTTGCGGCGCAGGTGTTCAAGGTGTCGCAGGACCCGCAGGGCAGCCGCCTGACGTTTTTGAAAGTCACGGGCGGCGTCTTAAACGTGCGCGAGGTGCTCGAAAGCGGCAAAAACACCGACGGCGAAAAAGTCAGCGCCATCCGGCTGTATTCCGGCGAAAAGTTTACGCCGCTCCAGACAGCCGAAGCCGGCACGGTCTGCGCCGTCACCGGCATCACCTTTGCCCGCCCGGGCGACGGGTTGGGCAAAGCGCAAAACGCCGGGCTGCCTGTGCTCGAACCGGTTTTGACCTACGGCGTTTTGCTGCCGCAGGGCGCGGACGTGCACACGGTGCTGCAAAATCTGCGCACGCTCGAAGCGGAGGATCCGATGCTGCGCGTCGTTTGGGACGAACGGCTCGGCGAAATCCAGGTGCGGCTGATGGGCGACGTACAGCGCGAAGTGCTGCAAACGATGTTTCTTGACCGCTTCGGCGTGCCGATCACCTTCGGCAAGGGGCGCATCATTTATAAGGAAACGATTGAAACCACCGTGGAGGGCGTCGGCCATTTTGAGCCGCTGCGCCACTACGCGGAGGTGCATCTGATTTTGAAACCGGGCAAGCGCGACAGCGGGCTGGTGTTTTCGTCCGCCTGCCGCGAAGATCAGCTTGACAAAAACTGGCAACGGCTGATTTTGACCCATCTGTATGAAAAGACCCATCTCGGCGTTTTGACCGGCGCACCGATCACCGATATGGAGATCATGCTCGTGTCGGGCCGCGCCCACGCAAAGCACACCGAGGGCGGCGATTTCCGCCAGGCGACCTACCGCGCCGTGCGGCAGGGGCTGCGGCAGGCAAAAAGTCTGCTGCTCGAACCGCTCTATGCGTTTACACTCGAAGTGCCGCCCGAAAACGTGGGTCGCGCGCTGGCGGATATCCAGCGCATGAGCGGCTCGTTCGATCCGCCGCAGACCACACAGGATCTGACCGTCGTCACCGGCACGGCGCCGGTGGCTGAGATGAGCGAGTATATGCAGGACGTGGTGCAGTATACCCGCGGCCGCGGCCGACTTTCGTGTACGCTCAAGGGCTATGCGCCGTGTCACAACGCCGACGCGGTGATCGCCGAGGCTGCCTACGACTGCGACGCGGATACCGACAATCCCGCCGATTCCGTCTTTTGCGCCCACGGCGCCGGATTCAACGTGCGCTGGGACGACGTGCCGAAATTTATGCATCTGCCGTTTGCGCTGACGGGGAAAAAGCAGCAGGACGATTGGCAGACGTCCCCGGTTGTGCCGAAGGGCGAGCGCACCAAAACCGCCGGCGCCTTGCTCGATAAAGAGCTGATGCGCATCTTTGAGCAGACCTACGGCCCGATCCGCAGCCGCAGCTACGATAAAATCGAAGTGGACGATTTCCCGTCCGCCGTGCCCAAAGCGCCGAAATCGCCCAAAAAGCGCACGCCGCTGCCGGAGGGGCCGGACTATCTGCTGGTGGACGGCTACAACGTGATCTTTTCGTGGGAGATGCTGCGCAAGATTGCCGAAACCGAGATCGACGCCGCGCGCGAAGTGCTCACGCGGATTTTGTGCAACTACCGCGGCTTCCGGCAGTGCGAAGTGATTTTGGTGTTCGACGCCTACAAGGTCAAAAGCGTGCGCGAGGTGGAAACCGTGGACGGCATCAGCATCGTCTATACCAAAGAGGCGGAGACCGCCGATATGTATATTGAAAAGGTGAGCCACGTGCTTTCCAAAAAACACCGCGTGCGCGTGGTCACGTCCGACGCGCTCGAACAGCTTATCATCCTCGGCGGCGGCGCGCTGCGTGTGTCGTCGCGCGAATTTGAAGCCGAAGTGCTGCAAACGCAGGCGGAAATTGCCGAACTGCTCGGCACAACCTGAAACGGAGGGAACCGCGATGCAAAACATGCAACTGCAAAACTATACGCTCCTTGTGGAATGCGAGGGCGAAAACCGCGACGCGCAGGTGACGGTTGAAGAAGCCGGCGGCGCGCTGAACGTCTTTCTGACCGCGGCGCAGAGCCATCCCTGCTTTGTCAGACTGCACTGGGTGTTTGAAAGCAGCGGCGATCTGCAGGTGCTCGGCGACGCGTTTGAGCGCAGCTACGGCGACCTCGGGTTTTGCCGCCTGCGGGACAACGCCCGCTGGATGCCGTGGTATTTTCTTGCAACGGACGGCGCGGCCCACTGGTGCTTTGGCGTCAAAACGCAGCCGAACGCCTTTGTCAGCTTCTATTATGATGAAAGCGGCCTTGCCGCTACGCTCGACTGCCGGAACGGCGGCTGCGGCGTACAGCTTTGCGGGCGAAAGCTGCTGCTCGCGTCGTTTGTGCTGCGGCAGTATACGGACTGCGCCGCCTTTGACGCGCTGCATCGCTTTTGCAAAACGCTGTGCGAGCGTCCGCTGCTGCCAAAGACGATGATCTACGGCGGCAACAACTGGTATTATGCCTACGGCGAAAGCGATTGCGAAACCATTCTTTCCGACGCCAAGCTGCAATCTGCGCTCGCAGACGGCATCGAAAACCGGCCGTTCATGGTTGTGGACGACGGCTGGCAATTGCACCGCTGCGCCGGCCCGTGGCTGCCGAATGAAAAATTTCCGGATATGCGGCGCTTGGCGGACGGGATGCGCAAAGTCGGCGTGCGTCCCGGGATCTGGATCCGGCCGCTCGAAACCGAAGACCCCGCCGTGCCGGACGACTGGCGGCTTTGCCGCGGCGGCAAAAAGGCCGGGCTTGACCCGACCGTCCCCGGTGTGCAGCATCTGCTGCGCGAAGATCTGCGGCGTATCCGCGGCTGGGGCTATGAGCTGCTCAAATATGACTTTACAACGTATGACCTGTTCGGCGACTGGGGCAAAGACCTCGGCGAAACGATCAGCAACGAGACCGGCTGGCATTTCTTTGACCGAGGGAAAACCGGCGCCGAAATTGTGAAGGATCTCTACCGGCTGCTGCTCGAAGAAAGCGGCGACATGCTGCTGATCGGGTGCAACACCGTGTCGCATCTGTGCGCGGGGCTGGTGCACATCAACCGCACCGGCGACGACACCAGCGGCAAAGACTGGGCGCGCACACGCAAAATGGGCGTCAACACGCTCGCGTTCCGTCTGGCGCAAAACGGCGCGTTCTACCTAGTCGACGCCGACTGCGTAGGCATCCTCGGCGACCATATCCCGTGGGACAAGAACCGCCAGTGGCTCGACCTGCTTTCCAAAAGCGGCACGGCGCTGTTCGTCTCCTGCAACCGAGCGGACGAGCAGCAGCCGCGCGATCTGCGGGCCGCCTTCCGGACCGCGCAGCAGCCGCACACGATCGT
>CACWJV010000040.1 GCA_902761265.1 Oscillospiraceae bacterium
GCCTGATCCGGAAGGAAAACGGTGGTTACGGATCGACGGTGAACCGCAGCATCGGGGAAGCCAGGGGAAAGTACTTCCGCCTGCCGTTATCGCCATGCTGGTGGTATACTGTCTTAAGGATATGTCTTTTGCATCTGCAGGAAACTTCGTTCCGCAGATCATCGCTTCGGCTGCAGTCGTTCTGATGCAGGAAAGCAAGCAGCAGGGTCTGTCCGGCGCAATCTCCGGCGCTGCGGAGACCTTCTTCGGCAAAAACAAGGGCAGAACCATGGAAGCCAAGCTTGAGAAGTGGACCAAGATTGCCGGCGTTGTGTTCTTCGTACTGGCTCTGGTATCGTCCCTGCTTGTTCTGTTCGGTGCATAAGCATCTGCACCCGGACTTCGGCTAAGGCTTTACGGCATCCGACGGATGCCGTCCTTTGAGTATTGCAAAAACAGCAGACCGTATCTTGTACAGGTACGGTCTGTTTTTGCTTTGGTGAATCTGTACACGACAGCTTGACTTTTCAGTTATACTTGCGCTATAATAAACTGATATGTTATTTCCCGAGGTGAACCATTTATGACAACAACCGAACTTTGCTTCCGACTGGCGTCGATCAACGGAACTTCCGGCGACGAAACCGCGGCGGCAAAGGAGATACAATCGCTGTTTTCGCCGTTTATGCAAACGCAGATCGATACGCTCGGCAGTGTTTGCGCAACCTGCGGCAACGGCAAAACAAAGATCATGCTCGACGCACACATCGACCGGATTGGTCTCGTGGTGCGCGGCATTGACGATCAAGGTTTTTTACTGGTGAGCGCGGTCGGCGGCATCGATCCGCGCGTGCTGGTTGGCAGCGAAGTAACTATAATGGGCAAACAACCTCTGCCCGGCGTCATCTGTTCCACACCGCCGCATCTGCTGACCAAAGAGCAGAAGGAAGCCGGCGTGGAATGGAAGGATCTTGCAATCGACATCGGCATGGACCGCGATTGCGCGGTACAGCAGGTGCAGATCGGCGACCGTGTGATGCTGCCGGACAATCAGCATCGGCTATTAGGCACCCGTATCGTATCTGCGGGCTTTGACGACCGCTGCGGCGTTGCGGCGCTTTATCTTGCGGCAAAGCAGGTCTGCGACAAGCTGCAAAACTGTACGCTGATTGTGCAGTGCTCCGTGCAGGAGGAGGTCGGCGGCAGCGGCGCCAAAACCGGCGCGTTCATCTGCGACGCCGACTATGCCGTAGCGGTGGACGTCGGCTTCGGCGGCGATCCCTATTGCGATAAAACCGAAACCATCGCGCTCGGCGGCGGCCCGTCCATCGGCATCGCGCCGGTGCTTGACCATGCGCTGACACAGGAGCTGATCGCGGTTGCAAAGGAAAACGATATTCCTTATCAGCACGACGTGATGAGCGGACGGACCGGTACAAACGCCGATCTGATCCAGCCGTCGCGCGGCGGCGTGAAAACCGCACTGCTGTCTATTCCGCTGCGCTCCATGCATACGCCGGTGGAAGTGATCGACACGACCGACATCGAACAGACCGCGGCGCTGCTCGCGGCATGGATTTTGAAAAAGGAGGCGGATTTGGCATGATGCAACTGCTCGAACAGCTTTGTCTGCTGAACGGCACCTCCGGCCGCGAAGAACGTGTGCGTGATTTCATTTTGCAGCGTCTTTCCGGCAAAGCGGACATCACTGTGGATCCGCTCGGCAATGTGCTCGCCTTTGTGCGGGGCAAAGAACGGGCCCAAAAAACGGTGATGTTCTCGGCGCACATGGACGAAGTGGGCTTCATCGTCACCTATATCACAGACGAAGGCTATCTGAAATTCAGCCCGGTCGGCGGCGTTGACGACAAGGTAATCGTCGGGCGCGCCGTCACCGTCGGCGACGACGACATTCCCGGTGTGATCGGGATCAAGGCGATCCACCTGACCGATAAATCAGACAGCGGCAAAGTGCCGTCTGTTGATACCATGTATATTGATATCGGCGCAAAAGACAAAGCGGAAGCCGAAACCAAAGTCCACATCGGCGACGCGGCCTATTTTATCTCCGATTTCAAGCATCTCGGCATGCATAAAATCAAGGCGAAAGCGATCGACGACCGGTTCGGCTGCGCGGTGATGCTCGATATGATTGCACAGGGCGTCGATTACGACTGCTGGTTCTGTTTCCTTGTACAAGAGGAAGTCGGTCTGCGCGGCGCTGGCCCAGCGGCGTTCCGTGTGAAACCGGATTATGCCGTTGTGCTTGAAGCAACGACGGCGGCCGACGTTGCCGGTGTTAAGCCGGAGGACAGCGTTTGTATCCAGGGAAACGGCGCGGTCGTGTCGTTTATGGATCGCAGCACCGTCTATAACCGCACGCTGTTTCAGCATGCCTTCCGCCTGGCCGCGGAACACGGCATCAGTTGCCAGACCAAAACAACCGTTGCCGGCGGCAACGATGCCGGTGCGATTCACAAAGCCAACGGCGGCGTCTATACCCTGACCGTGTCGCTGCCTTGCCGCTATATCCATTCGGCAACGAGTGTGGCCGACGTGCGCGACATGGCTGCCTGCCGTGCGCTCGCGCCGCTGCTGCTGAACGCTTACGCCAATGATACGGCTCTGTAAGCCTGCAGACCTTGCAGCGCTGACCGCGTTTTGCGGCAATACGCTGCCCGGGTGCTATATTCTGTCGCGGTTTAGCTGCTACGGCAACGACTATGATTTTTGCAAATGCTACGTCGATGAAACGGACGGCGTTGTCAAAACCGCACTTTCTGTGCTTGACGGCACCGCAGTGCTGCTGACGGGCGCAAGGACCGATTTCGAAGAACTTGTTCTGTGTCTGCCGGCGATTGGCGTGCGTGTGCTGCTGTGCAGTGCAACCGCAGCGGCGAAACTGCCGTTTCCTGTGCTGCAGCAAAAAACAGCGTTCTGTCTGCAAACACTGCTTCCGGCCGCCGATGCTTGCGGCGCCGCGCCGATGCGCGACGTCTATGACCTTATCAGCGCCGCCATTCCGGGCAGCTTTCCCGCAGATAAGGACGCCTATCTGCGATTTTTGTCGGATTTCACTTTTCGCCAAAACCGCGGAAAAGCAAGGCTGAAAGCGGTGGTTGAAAACGAAACCCTCTGTGCCTGTGCGCTGACCGCCGCGGAAAGCGACGGCGCCGCAGTGCTCAGCGGCGTGGCCTGCTGTGCGGACTGTCGAGGCCGCGGATTTGGAAAAACGGTCGTTTCTGCTTTGGCGCATGCGTTGCAGCAAGCCAAAAAATGCGTCCACGTGATCGCGCTCAATGACAGCGCCTGCGGCTTTTACCGCACACTCGGATTTGAAAAAGAAGATACCATCATCTGGTTGGATGTTAAATAAAGGAGTATTATGTTTCAATTCAGCAAAGACCTGCAAGACCTTTCTGCCCGGGCGCTCGATCGTGTGCAGGGCATGTTCCGGCAAATCGACGACGTGACCGAGTACAATCAAAAAAAGGTGCTCGAAGCGTTTATCAACAATAAAGTCAGCGAAGCGATGTTCGTGGCAACCACCGGCTACGGCCACAGCGACTGGGGCAGAGAGACGCTCGAGCGTGTGTTTGCCGACGCGCTGGATGCCGAAGACGCGCTGGTTCGCCACAATTTCACCTGCGGCACGCATACGCTGGCTGTGGCATTGTTCGGCGTTTTGCGTCCGGGCGACACGATGCTTTGCGTGTCCGGCACACCGTATGACACGATTCAGCCCGTGATCGGCATCACCGAAGAGGCGCCGGACACCGGCTCGCTCAAAGACTTCGGCGTGCAGTATGACGAAGTCGCGCTCAACAAAAACGGGAAGCTTGACTATGACGCTATCGAAGCGAAGATCCGCGCCGCGCAGCCGAAAATGGTCTATCTGCAACGTTCGCGCGGCTACAGTTTGCGTGATACGCTGTCGATTGATGAAATCGAACGCGTAGTTAAAATCGCAAAAAGCTGCAGCAACGCCATCGTTATGGTGGACAACTGCTACGGAGAATTTACCGAAAAAAAAGAGCCGACAACGGTCGGCGCAGACCTGATCGCCGGTTCCATGATCAAAAACCCCGGCGGCGGTATCGCCAAAACCGGCGGCTACATCGCGGGACGTGCGGATCTGATCGAAAAATGTGCCAACCGGTTTTCCACACCGGGACTCGGCAAAGAGATCGGCGCCACACTCGGTATGACGCGCGATATGTTCCTCGGTATTTTCCAATCGCCCCACATCGTCGGGGAAGCGCTCAAAACCGCGTGCTACACGGCTGCGGTTTTTGAGTCGCTCGGGTTTGCAACCACACCGCGCAGCGACGAAACGCGCCACGATATCATTCAGGCAATCTGTCTTGAAAACAAAGAAAACCTCATCGCGTTCTGCCGCGGTCTGCAGCTCGGCTCTCCGATCGATTCCTTTGTTGTGCCGGAGCCGTCAGCCATGCCCGGCTACGACTGCGACGTCATCATGGCCGGCGGTTCCTTTACCAACGGCTCCACAATCGAGCTTTCCGCCGACGCACCGCTCAGAGAACCCTATGCGGTGTGGTTCCAGGGCTCGCTTAACTTCCATTCGGCAAAGCCTGCCGTCCTTTGTGCGGCGAAGGCCGTATTGGATCTGCAGAAGAAAGAAGGATAACACATGGCGTTCCACGGCTTTGACCGCGACACGTTTCTGCTGCTCGCGGAAAATAAATTCAATGACAGCCGGCCGTATTATGAAACGGTGAAAGAACAGATCAAGCAAAAGGCGATTGTGCCGATGCGCGAGATCTGTGCGGCGTTGTCTGATCAATTGTTCGAACTCGACGAGCAAATGAATCTGATCCCGGTCAAAATGGTGTCCCGCGTGCGCCGCGATACGCGCCGCGCCAAAAACAAGGATATGTACCGCGACAATATCTGGGCGATGTTCATGCGCCATAAATATGAGTGGCATTTTCAGCCGTGCATGTGGTTTGAAATCATGCCGGGCGGCTATTCGATGGGCGTCGGCATGTTCTATTATGACACGAACTACCTCGAACATTACCGCGCCGCCATGCTGGCCGATCCCGACGGATTCCGCAAGGCGCTCAAATCGGTTTACAGCGTGGGTGCCGTGGAGAGCGGAGAACGCTACGCCAAAGACAAGCCCGGCGATATCCCGCGCGATTTGCGTCCGTATTATCAGGCCAAAAGTCTATATTTCATCCGCTATCAGAGCGATATGGAGCCGCTGTTCAACGGAAAAGTACTCGATGAACTGCGTGAAGCGATCGCGGCGTTTGCGCCGATGTACCGTTTCCTGCTCGGCGTGATGGAACAAACGATCACAGAAAAGGGGAAGAACTACGATGAAACAATATAAAGCGCTCAAAAGCGGCACCGATATCCGCGGCGTCGCTGTGGAAACGGAAAACAGCCCGGTACAGCTCACCGACGAAGCAGTCTATGATCTTGCCGGCGGCTTTGCACAGTACCTGCTCCAAAACGGCATCAACAAGGGTGCCCGCGTGGCGGTTGGACATGATTCCCGCATTTCCGCCGAACGCATCAAAACGGGTGTTTTGCGCGCATTGTGCGATTTCGGTTTCACCGCCGTAGACTGCGGCCTTGCGTCTACACCGGCGATGTTTATGACAACGGTGGATTTCGATTGCGCCGCCGCGGTGCAGATCACAGCGAGCCACCATCCGTATGATCGCAACGGTCTCAAATTCTTTTTGCAAAAAGGCGGCGTCGACAGCGGCGAGCTCGACCGTATCATCTCTCTTGCCGAAGCCGGCAATCAGCCGGACGGCGCAAAAGGCAAAGCCGAAGCCGCCGACTATATGCCTGTCTATGCCGCAAGATTGCGTGACATGATCAAACAGGAGGTCAACGCCAAAGATTTCGATCATCCGCTGCAGGGTCTGCATATCATCGTGGATGCCGGCAACGGCGTCGGCGGGTTCTATGCGACCGATGTGCTGCAGCCGCTCGGCGCGGATATCAGCGGCAGCCAGTTTCTCGAGCCGGACGGCATGTTCCCCAATCATGCACCGAACCCGGAAAATAAAGAAGCTATGGCGTCGGTCAGTGCGGCGACTGTAAAAGCAAACGCCGATCTCGGCATCATCTTTGACACCGATGTGGATCGTGCAAGCTGTGTGGATCACCGGGGCAAGGAGATCAACCGCAATCGTCTTGTTGCACTCGCGTCCTATATCGCACTGCAGGGCAATGACGGCGGCACGATTGTCACCGACTCTGTGACCAGTACCGGTCTGACGCAGTTTATCAACGAAACGCTCGGCGGCGTCCACTATCGCTATAAGCGCGGCTACCGCAACGTGATCAACAAACAGCTCGAACTCAACGCCAAAGGCGTCAACTGTCCGCTGGCGATTGAAACGAGCGGCCACGCCGCTTTCCGCGAAAACTACTATCTCGATGACGGCGCGTATCTGATGACGAAGATCGTGATCCGGCTGTCCGATTTGCGCCGGCAGGGGAAGGATCTCGACGCACTGATCGCGTCGCTCAAAGATCCGCTCGAGGCAGCGGAGATCCGCCTCAAAATCAACTGTGACGATTTCAAAGCCTACGGCAACACTGTGATCGACGCGCTGTCGCTTGTGATCCGCGGCAAAGAAGACTGGCGTGCAGCCGACGACAACCGCGAAGGGATGCGTGTGTTTCTTGATGGCAAGGATACCAACGGCTGGTTTTTGCTGCGTCTGAGCGTCCACGATCCGATCATCCCGATCAATATCGAAAGCGATGTTGCCGGCGGTACAAAACGGATTGCAAAACAACTGCTCGATTTCCTATCGGACTTCGGCTGTCTCGATCTGCGACCCCTGCGCGAGTTTCTAAAGTAACTTTGATGTTCCTTTGCTACAATGATTAGATATTAAACAAGGAGGCGTTATTATGCCCGATAACAATGCGGCGTGTCCGCTCCATAAAACCTCTGTCGGCGGTCAGGCGCTGATCGAAGGCATCATGATGCAGGGCCCGAAGGGCGCTGCGGTTGCCGTGCGTGTGCCGGACGGTTCCATCGACGTCACAATGAAGCAGCCCAAGCATATCCGCGACAAGGTCAAGTTTCTCGGCTGGCCGATTTTGCGCGGCTGCGTCAATTTTGTGGAGTCTATGATCTTCGGCTACCAGTGTCTGATGCTCTCTGCTGAAAAATCCGGTCTGGAGGATATCGAAGCGGATGAAGAGAACATGAGCAAGTTTGACAAATGGCTCAACGATCATCTGAGCAAGGGCGTCATGAGCGCATTGTCTGCGGTGGCGTCGGTGCTCGGCATCGCGCTGGCGTTTGCGCTGTTCTTTTATCTGCCGACAATCATCACAAACTTTTTCAACAAGCTCGCCGACGGTGCGCTGGATAACTTCCGCGCGCTGATCGAAGGCGTGCTGCGCATGCTGATTTTTGTCGGCTATATCGCGGCCGTATCGCTGATGAAGGACATCCACCGCACCTTTATGTATCACGGCGCGGAGCATAAGACGATCTTCTGCTATGAACATGGACTCGTTCTGACCGTGGAAAATGTGCGCAAACAGTCGCGCTTCCATCCGCGCTGCGGCACGAGCTTCATGTTTGTGATTATTATCATCAGCGTGCTCATCTCGTCGATCATCTCCGTCGCGTTCCCGGGTCTGCGCAACAGCACGCCGGTCTGGATGCTGACGAAGCTCTTGATTCTGCCGCTCGTCATGGGCTTCGGCTATGAATTTATCAAGTACGCGGGCAGACATGAGAATCTGTTTGTCAAGGTTTTGTCCGCGCCGGGTCTGTGGATGCAGCGTCTGACGACCAAAGAACCGGAGGACGACATGATTGAAGTGGCGCTGGCGGCGTTCAAAGCTGTCATCACAGACAACCCGGAGGACGACGCGATATGACGCAGCAGGCGCTGCTTGTCAGTCTGACCCACCGTTTGCAGCAGGCAGAGATTCCGAATGCGGCGTTTGAGGCAAAGCAGATCCTGTTTGACGTATTGCAAACGGATGCAACCGGATATTTACTGCACTATTTTGATGCTGTTTCAGACGAGACGATCCACGCTGCTGAAAAGCTGGCGCTTCGCAGAATTGAAGGTGAACCGCTGCAATACATTCTCGGCCGGTGGAGCTTTTTGGATGAGACTTTCTTCGTCGGCCCGGGTGTGCTGATCCCGCGGCCGGAAACGGAAGAGCTGGTGCTGCAATGTGAAAAACTGCTGACAGGCCGCCGTGCGCCGGTGATCATTGACCTTTGTGCCGGCAGCGGCTGCATCGGTCTGTCGCTGCAAAAGATGCTGCCGCAGGCGCAGGTGTTTCTTGTGGAATATTCCGGTGATGCGCTTGGCTATTTGCAAAAGAACGCCGCGCATCTCGGACTCGACGAGAAAGTGCACATTCTTCGGGGCGACGTCCTGTGTGGTGCCGGTGCCTTCCCTCCGTTGCCGCAGGCCGATCTGATCGTTTCCAATCCGCCGTATATCCGCGCGGATGCAATTGCTTTTCTGCAGCGTGAAGTGCAGCAGGAACCGCGCATGGCGCTTGACGGCGGCGAAGACGGCCTGACCTTTTACCGCTGCTTTGCTTCTTGCTGGAAGTCAAAGCTGAAAGAAGACGGCTGTTTTGCGTTCGAATGCGGCGAAGGGCAGGGCAGTATGATTGCGTCTCTATTTGAAAATGTCGGCTTTCAGTCGACAATAACCTATGATTTCAACGGATTTGACCGCTTTGTGATCGTATCACGAAGCAGAAAGGATCAATTATGATATTCGATTTATTCCGCAACGGGTTTTCCATGGATCTCGTGCTCAATCTTTGCGCCAGACTGTTTGTGCTGTTCTGTGTGTTGCCTGTGCACGAATTTGCACATGCATTTGTTGCAACGAAACTCGGAGACCAGACTGCACGTCTGTCCGGCAGACTCACCATGAATCCGCTCGCGCACCTTGATCTGTTCGGCACGCTCATGATTCTGCTCGTCGGCTTCGGCTATGCAAAACCTGTGCCGGTCAATCCGCGCAATTTCAAAAACCGCAAGGGCGGCATGGCGCTCACTGCTGTCGCCGGACCTTTGTCCAATCTTCTGATGGCGGTTGTCTATCTTTTCCTGTATGTGCTGATTTTTGCCAAGGTGCACCCGGAGAGCAGTACGATTCCGTATTATCTGATGACGTTCTGCAACATCGTTGCGCAGATCAACGTCTCGCTCGCCGTGTTCAATCTGCTGCCCGTACCGCCGCTGGACGGTTCGCGTATTTTGGCGATTGCGCTGCCCGATAAGATTTACTATAAAGCTATGCAATACGAACGCTATATTGTGCTTGCCATTTTCGCACTGCTGGTGTTCGGCGTTTTGGACTGGCCGATCGAGCGGCTGTCGATGATCGTTCTGAACGGTATTCTGCATCTTGTGGCGCTGCCGTTCGGTCTTGCCTGATACGGAGATGACGATGGAAAAGATACATTACAAACTTGAGGTGTTCGAAGGTCCGATGGATCTGCTGCTGCACCTGATATCAAAACACAAACTGAATATCTACGACATTCCGATTTTTGAGCTTGTGGAACAGTATACCGACTATGTGCGGCAGATGCAGCAGGCGGATATGGACGTCGCGAGCGAATTTATCGAGATGGCGGCGCGGCTGATCTATATCAAAACCGTCTCGCTGTTGCCGGTCTATGAAGAAGCCAAGCAGCTCAAAGAGGAGCTGACCGGCGAACTGCTCGAATACCGTGACTGCAAGCTGATGGCGGAAAAACTCGCACAGCAGGCGAAAGGTATGGACTACTTCTGGCGTCAGCCGATGGAGCTGCCTGCCGACAACACCTACCGGCGCGTGCATGAGGGCGAAGAACTGCTCGACGCTTATATCAACGCTGTCGGGCGCGGCAAACGCAAACTGCCGCCGCCGATCGAAGCGTTTCAGGTGATCGTGTCGAAAAAGATCGTCTCGGTCTCGTCGCGCATTGTGTCGATCTACCGCAAACTGCTGAAAAAGGGCAAAACGAAGTTCAGCGAATTCTTTGAGGGCGCTACCTCGCGCTCGCAGTTGGTCGCAACCTTCCTTGCCATGCTTGAACTTGTCAAAGCGAACCGTGTGAAACTCAGCGATGACAACACCGTTGTAACGCTCAACAGAAAGAAGAGGGGAACCAATGAATCTCAAACAGATGCTCAGCACGCTTGAGGCGGTGCTGTTCGCCGTCGGAGAACCGATCGAGCGCGACCGGATCGCCCAGGCGCTCGAATGGGACGCGCTGATCCTCGATCAGTTGCTCGACACCCTGCAGGCAAAGTATGATGAAAACGATGCCGGCGTCTGTCTGCTGCGGCTTGACGACCGCGTACAGCTTTGCGCGCGCAAGGAATACGCCGATTCGATCCGCAAGGTGCTGGAGGTCAAACGCAACGCACCGCTTTCGCAGGCAGCGTTTGAGGTGCTGGCGATCATCGCTTATAACCAGCCGGTGACCAAGTCGTTTATCGAGCAGATCCGCGGCGTGGACTGTTCGGCGGTGCTGTCCAGCCTCGTGTCGAAGGGCTACATCGTGCTGCTGATCAAAATCTTCTACCGCGTGATCGGGCTGGACGTCATCGTGCGCATGCGCGTGAACAACGTGCTGTTCGTGTTCGGTCTGGCGGGCATCATCATCGGCTCCCTGAAGGCCATCCGCGAGAAGGACATCCGCCGCATGGTCTCCTTCTCCTCCGTCGCCCAGATCGGCTACATCTTCATGGGCATCGGCATGGGCACGGAGGCGGGCATGGTGGCCGCGGTTGGCTCCACCCTCGCGCCCATCCTCAGGCTCGTGGTCTCCACGCTCTCATTAAAACTGGCCGCGGCGGTGCTGGAGCCGGTGGCGGACGCGGGCGTTGCCTGGATCATCGCGAGCTACGGCGCGCTCCACAAGCTGCTGCTGGCGATCTGCGTCTCCGGGACGCTGCTGGCGGTGCTGCTGCTGGGCGCGTGCCTGTCGCTGACGGGAGGCTGAAATGAACGCATTTTCCGAGGCCGCGCAAAGCCTGTTTGCCGTGTGCGCCGCCGCCGCGGCCATGGACCTTCTGCTGGGCGACCAGCGCGGGGCCTTCGCCTTTCGTTCGCTCTGCGCCCTGGCCGTGGCCACCGGGGCGGTGAAGCTGATAATGAGGCTCATGGGGATGTAATGCAAGAAAACGAAGGAACGGACCGCCATGGCAAGAGCTCTGTGGGAACGATTGCGCGCCGCGAAGGGGGCGGAGGTGCTGGCGCTGCTGGCCCTGGCGGCGCTGCTGGCCCTGCTTTTGCTGGGAAACGGGACGAAGCAGGCATCCGGGCACACGGAGCTGGAAGCGCGGCTGGCCCGCATCCTCTCCCGGGTGGACGGCGCGGGAGAAGTCGAGGTCATGGTGAACGAGGACGGGGAGGGCGGCGTCACCGGCGCGGTGATCGTCTCTTCGGGAAAGGAGAATGTCATGACCTTTCTGAACCTGGAAAACGCGGTCACCACGCTGCTGGAGATTGACGCGGCGCGGGTGGAGATCATCTTTGCCGGCGGAAGGGGAGGGTGAGGGATGAGCAAGTCAAAGAAATGGACCGTCCTCTGCCTTGCACTTGTGATGCTGCTGGCACTGGACGCGGCGATCACCTGGAAGCTCGCGATGCATCACGTCGAAAGCACTGTCCAAGCCGAGCCCGCGGCCCGGATGGAGGCCGTGGACCCCCTCGACCAATTCCGTCTGGAACGGGAGCAACTGCGCGCCCGCCAGGAGGCCCAGCTGAACGACATTGTCCACGGCGACAAAACCGACGCCCAGACCGTCCGCCAGGCCCAGGCCCAGCTTATGAGCCTCATCGAACGCGCTGAGCAGGAGCTGACCCTTGAGGGCACGGAAAGTGTTTGCGCAATCGCGCTTTTTCTGCTATAATAGATTCTGTATAAGGAGGTATGCACCATGAGCGATAATTATCCTTCCGATGTCAAGCTGAACGATAACCCCAACGGCACGGTCTCCTTCGCCACGGAAGTTGTCGCGACCATCGCAGGGCTTGCGGCCACCGAGGTGGACGGCGTGGCCAGCATGATCTCGCCCTCCGCCGGAATCGCCGATATGTTTTCCCGCAAGAGCAACCGCAACCTCACCAAAGGCGTGCGCATAGATTTGGAGGACAACCGCGTCTCCGTGGACATCACCATCACGGTGGACTACGGTTCTCCCGTGCCGGACGTGGCCCGGAACATCCAGGAGAACGTGAAGAAGGCCATCGAGACCATGAGCGGCCTGGACGTGAAGAACGTGGACGTGCACGTGACCGGCATCAGCTTCGAGCGCGAGCAGCGCGCCAACGCCGAGTTGGACGAGCAGCACCGCAAGATGCTGGAGAAGACCGAGGAGGAAGAGGCCGAGGCCGTCGCCTCGCAGGATAACACCGTGATTGAGGTGGAGGAAGTCGTGACGGAGGACGCGCCGGACGCCTTTGAGGAAGAGGCTAAGGAAGCGCCCGCCGAGGAGGACGCCGAGGAAGCAAGCGACGAGGAAGATTTCGATGCAGACGACTTCGACGCGGACGACCCCGAGGAAGAGGAAGAACAGGAAACCGACGAGGAAACCGAAACGTACGAATAACGCAAGAATCGTCAATCAAACCACACAGGAATGGTGATTGCTATGAAAATGACTGTTGGCAAGCGCATACTGATGTTCTTTCACTGGCTGCTGTCCCTGCTGATCGTGGCGGCCTTCGCCGTGTACCTGATCGCGCCGGACTTCATCCTGAATTACTACAACAGGCTGGTGGATGTCATCGGCTTCAATAAGGTGAAGATCATCGGCATCGCCCTGCTGGCGATCTATGCCGTCATTGCCATTGCGCATCTGGTGAACATCTTCAAGCGCGCCAAGCGGCAGGACCGCGGCTTCATCACCGTGGATTCCAGCGACAGCGGCAAGGTGCGCATCGCCATCGCCGCCATTGAGCAGATGGTGCGCCAGTCGGTGGGCAATATCGACGGCATCACGGAGATGAAGATCGGCATCGAGAACCTGGACGACGCCATCGGCATCAACGTCAACGCCACCATCGTGAACGGAAGCCACGTGCCCACCATCACCATGAACATGCAGCGGGCCATTCGCCAGTTCGTGGAGACGAATTGCGGCGTGGCCGTGCGGGCAGTGTCCATCACGATCAACGCCGTGACCGCCCAGCCGGAGCCGAAGCTGCGCCGCCGTCGCGGCAAGGGCCAGGACGCGCTGCCCACCGCCGCGCCCGTCGCCGTGGAGCCGGAGCCCGGCTATGCCAGGCACGAGCCCGTGAGCGAGCCGGAACCGCAGCCCGCGCCGGAACCGCAAACCATGCCGGAGCCCGTCTTTGAACCCACCTATACCCCTGAACCAGAGCCTGCGAGCGAGCAGGAGCCGGAGTTCGTGGAAGTGCCCACGCCCGTGTTTGAAGCGCCCGCCAGCGAGCCCAGGGCGGATGCGGCCGAGGAATACGACTTCGAAAAGCCCTATGAGTCCCAGTTCGCCAAGGACCTTGCGGACCTCAAGGCCCGGGAAGCCGAGGAAGCCGGGGAATACGGGGCGGATGCGGAGTAACCGCAGCATAAATTCAGTGACTATTGCGGCGGCGTGTATGCGCCACCGCAATAGTTGCGTTTTGAAATTATAGAAAGTTGGTACATTGAATGGACAGAAGTGTTGCGCGCGCCCAGGCGATGAAGCTGATCTACGAATGGGAGATGGGCGGCGACGGCGGCGAGGAGACGCGGCTGAACCTGCTGGAGGTGCAGCCCAACGAGCGCGAGGCGGACTACATGAACCGCATGGCCGAGGGCGTGCAGCAGAACGCCGAGGCCCTGGACGCGCGGCTTGCGCCCTTCCTCCGGGGCTGGACCGTCGAGCGCCTCACCCGCGTGGATTTGGCGATCCTGCGCCTGGCGGTGTATGAGCTGACGCTGAAGGAAGCGCCCGCGGGCGTCATCATCAACGAGGCCGTGGAGCTGGCGAACCAGTATTCCACCGACAAGGCCGGCGCGTTTGTGAACGGCGTGCTGGGCAACCTGGCCCGCGCCATGGAAGATGAACAGGCCGACGGGGAATAGTATGCTGGAAGCGAACCATGCGGCGCTGTCGGTGTCAGAGCTGAACGAATACGCACGAAGGCTGCT
>CACWJV010000041.1 GCA_902761265.1 Oscillospiraceae bacterium
GTTTACCACCGGCGTGGTCGGCTATCTGGAAACGCTGACCGACCCGAGCTATGCCGGCCAAATCGTGATGCAGACCTTCCCGCTCATCGGCAACTACGGTGTGATCGAAGAGGACTTCGAGGGCGTCTGCGCCGTCAAAGGCTATGTGGTGCGCGAACTGTGCGACACACCGAGCAATTTCCGCGCCGAGTATGCCCTCGACCGATTTTTAAAAGACCGCGGCGTGCCCGGGATCTGCGGCGTCGATACGCGCCAGCTCACGCGCATTATCCGCGAAGAGGGCGTGATGAACGCCATCATCTGCGACGAGATTCCGGCGGATCTTGGTGCGGTGCAAAGCTACCGCGTGCAGGGCGTTGTGCCGGCGGTGAGCTGCAAAGCGCCGCAGTTTTATCCGGCGACCGCACCGAAAAAATATAATATCACCCTGATCGACTACGGCGAAAAACGCGGCATTCTGCGTGCGCTGCGTGCGCGCGGCTGCGATGTGACGGTGGTGCCGCACGACACAACGGCCGAAGCGATTCTCAACAGCGGCGCCGACGGCGTCATGCTCTCCAACGGCCCAGGCGACCCGAAGGAAAACACCTTCGAAATCGCGCAGATCAAACAGCTCATCGGCAAGCTCCCGGTGTTCGGCATCTGCCTCGGCCATCAGCTCACGGCACTCGCTATGGGCGGCGATACGGTTAAGCTCCGCTACGGCCACCGCGGCGCCAACCAGCCGGTCAAAGACCTGTTCGGCACACGCACCTATATCACAAGCCAGAACCACGGCTATGCGGTGGTTGCCGAATCGCTCGGCGACAAGGGCGTTGTCAGCTTTATCAACGCCAACGACGGCTCTGTGGAGGGTGTGCAGTACCCCGAACGCAAGTGCTTCACCGTCCAGTTCCACCCCGAAGCGTGCGCCGGACCGATTGACACAGGCTTTTTGTTCGACCGTTTTCTTGCGCTGATCGGAGGTGACGACTAATGCCCAAAGATACATCCATTCGTAAAGTTTTGGTAATCGGCTCCGGGCCGATCGTCATCGGTCAGGCGGCGGAGTTCGACTACGCCGGCGCCCAGGCCTGCCGCGTGCTCAAAGCGGAGGGCATCAACGTCGTTCTGGTCAACTCCAACCCGGCGACCATCATGACCGACAAGCACCTCGCGGACGAGATCTATCTCGAACCGCTGAACGCCGACACCGTGCGGCGCATCATTGAAAAAGAACGTCCCGACGGCCTGTTGGCCGGTCTCGGCGGCCAAACGGGTCTGACCATCGCGATGCAGCTTTCCAAAGACGGTACGCTCGACCGCTTCGGCGTGCGCCTGCTCGGCACCAACGTCGATGCGATTGACAAAGCGGAGGACCGCGAACTGTTCCGCGACACGATGAAAGCCATCGGCCAGCCGTGCGTGCCCTCCGAAATCGCGCAGACCGTGCCCGAAGCGCTGGCAGTGGCCGAAACAATCGGCTACCCGGTGATCGTCCGTCCGGCGTTTACCCTCGGCGGCACCGGCGGCGGCATCGCCCAAACCGCGGACGAGCTTGCCACGATCGCCAAAACCGGCCTCGACCTGTCGCCGATTACGCAGATTCTGGTGGAAAAGTGCATCTCCGGCTGGAAGGAGATCGAATTCGAGACCATGCGCGACAGCGCGGGCAACTGCATTGCCATCTGCTCGATGGAAAACGTCGATCCCGTCGGTGTGCACACGGGCGACTCCATTGTTGTGGCCCCTGCGCTGACGTTGTCGGACAAGGAATACCAGATGCTGCGCGCCGCGGCGCTGGAAATGGTTGCGTCCATCGGCATCGTGGGCGGCTGCAACTGCCAGTTTGCGCTCGATCCGGACTCGTTTGAATACGCCGTAATCGAGGTCAATCCGCGCGTGTCGCGCTCCTCGGCGCTGGCGTCGAAAGCCACCGGCTATCCGATCGCCAAGATCACAACCAAGCTCGCCCTCGGCTATACGCTGGACGAAATCAAAAACGATATCACCGGCAAAACCTGCGCCTGCTTTGAGCCGACCGTGGACTATGTGGTGGTCAAGTTCCCCAAGTGGCCGTTCGATAAATTTGCCGGCTCCTCGCGCAAACTCGGCACCCAGATGAAAGCCACCGGCGAAGTGATGGCGATTGCAAATAACTTTGAAGCGGCGCTGATGAAGGCTGTGCGCGGCGCGGAGATCAATCTCGACACGCTCGCGTGCCCGCCGCTGAACGATCAGCCTGTCCTCGAACGCCTGGCTGCCCAGGACGACCGGCGGATCTTCACCGTGTTTGAAGCGCTGCAAACCGGTATTTCGGTCGACACCATTTTCGATATCACCAAGATCGACCGCTGGTTCCTGCATAAAATCAAGCATCTTGCCGATTTCCAAACGCAGCTTGCCGCCGAACCGCTGACGGATGCGCTTTACAAACAGGCCAAGCACCTCGGCTATACCGACGACGCGATCCGGCGCATTGCCGGCGTCGACACTGTGCCCGGCTATCCGTTTTCCTATAAGATGGTGGACACCTGCGCCGCTGAATTCGACGCGCAAACGCCGTATTTCTATTCCGCAACCGACGCGTTTTGTGAAGCGCGCACCTTCCGGCGTTCCGGCAAACCGGTCGTCATGGTGCTCGGCTCGGGACCGATCCGGATCGGGCAGGGGATCGAGTTCGATTACAGCTCCGTCCACTGCGTGTGGACGCTGCGCGAAATGGGCTACGACGTGGTGATCGTCAACAACAACCCCGAAACCGTTTCCACCGACTACGACACCGCCGACCGGCTCTATTTTGAACCGCTGTGTCCCGAAGACGTCATGAACATCATTCAGGTGGAACAGCCCATCGGCGTTGTTGTGGCGTTCGGCGGCCAGACGGCGATCAAGCTGACGCAGTTCCTCGACAAACAGGGCATCCGCATCCTCGGTACCAGCGCCGACGGCATCGACCTTGCCGAAGACCGCAGCCGGTTTGATGCGCTCCTGGAGTCGTTCGGCATCCGCCGTCCGAAGGGCATGGGCGTCAATACGGTGGAGGAGGCGGTTGCCGCCGCCGAATCGCTCGGCTACCCGGTGCTGCTGCGTCCGTCGTACGTCATCGGCGGCCAAAATATGACCATCTCGCGCTCCCGTGCGCATACCGAAACCTATATGCAGACCATTTTGTCCGGCGGCATCGACAATCCGGTGCTCGTCGACAAATACATGCCCGGCACCGAGCTGGAGGTAGACGTCATCTCCGACGGCGAAGACGTGTTGATTCCGGGCATCATGGAGCATATCGAGCGCGCCGGCGTCCATTCCGGCGACTCCATCGCGGTCTACCCGCCCTACAATTTGTCCGACCGCTTTTTGCACAAGGTTTGCGACTGCTCGCAAAAGCTCGCGCTCGCGCTGGGCACAAAGGGCCTTGTCAATATCCAGTATCTGATTTATGAAAACGAGCTGTACGTCATCGAGGTCAATCCCCGTGCGTCGCGTACCGTGCCCTATATCAGCAAGGTGACCAACGTGCCGATGGTGGATCTCGCCTCGCGCGTGATGCTCGGCGAAAAGCTGCGCGATCTCGGCTACGGCACGGGACTTTACCGCACGCCGCCGTACTGCGCTGTGAAGGTGCCGGTGTTCTCGTTTGAAAAGCTGAACGACGCCAACTCGATCCTCGGCCCTGAAATGAAATCGACGGGCGAAGTGCTGGGTCTTGGCAAAACAATGGCCGAAGCGCTGTTTAAAGGTCTGACCGCGGCCGGCTTCTCCGTGCCTTCGGCGCAAAATCAGCGCGCAGCCGGCGTTTTGATCAGTGTGGAAGAGAATGACTATCAAGAGATCATCACCCTTGCCAAGCGCTTTTTCGACCTCGGCATGGTGCTCTACGCCACCTCCGGCACCGCCGCGGCCATCCGCTCGCTGGGTATCCCGGTGCAGCCGGTCGCCAATATGAGCGACGGCGATGAGATTATGGAACTCATGGAGAGCGGCAAGCTCGATTACATCGTCTATACCGGCGCGGTCAAGGACGCTACCGTGGGCGACTACCGGATCTTACACCGGCGTGCAATGCAGCTTTCGATCCCGTGTCTGACCTCGCTCGACACAGCCAACGCCCTCGCGCAGATCATCGAAAGCCGCTACACGATCCACAACACCGAGCTTGTGGATATCAACGCGATGCGTCCGTGGCGCCAGAAGATCCGTTTTGCAAAAATGCAGACCTGCGGCAACGACTACATCTTCATTGAAAACTTTGACGGCGTGATCACCTGTCCGGAATCGCTGTGCGTCGATCTGTGCACACCGCACTACGGCATCGGCGGCGACGGCATCGTGCTGATTGAAAAATCCTGTATCGCCGACGCAAAGATGCGCTCGTTCAACCGCGACGGCAGCGAAGGCCGCATGGCCGGCAACAACATCCGCTGTGTGGCGAAATACCTCTATGACAAGGGTTACGTCCAAAGCGAATATATCAAGATCGAAACGAACAGCGGCGTCCACGCCCTGCGGCTCTATCTGCGCGACGGCGTGGTCAGCTCCGTGTCGGTCGACATGGGCAAAGCCGATCTGTCGCCCGCGTCCCTGCCGGCGAAGGCGGACTGCGAAAAAATGATCGACTATCCGCTGACCGTGGACGGCCGCGACTGGCGCGTGACGGGCGTTTCGGTCGGCAACGGCCACTGTGTGGTGTTCTGCGACGCGATCGACGCGATCGATCTGAAAAAGACCGGCGCCGCGTTTGAATACGCCGATATTTTCCCCGAACGGATCAACACCGAATTTGTCCGTGTCATCAATAAAACCAACCTGCGCGTGCGCGTGTGGGAGCGCGGCAGCGGCGAAACCCTCGCCTGCGGCACCGGTGCGTGTGCGGCGGTTGTGGCTGCAGTAGAAAACGGGCTTTGCGATAAAGGCAAGGATATCACCGTAAAACTCCCCGGCGGCGATCTGACGGTCAACTATACCGACGCGCGCGTAACCCTTACCGGCACAGCCGTGCTTGTGTATGAGGGCGAATTCCAATATTGATTGTTTCCATCAAAAAGCAGACCGTTGGGGACACCCTTCACAAGGAAGTGTCGGTTTTTGAAGGCAAAATCTCCCAAATGCTTTGCCGTCATCCTTGAAAACCGTCAGGTTTCCTGCGGATTCCGGCTTTGCCTTTGGGATAATTTTGCTCTTCAAAAACTGCTTTGCCCCAGAAGCCAGACGACTTTTCATTAGAACAAAACACAAAATCCGCGCAAGGCTGACGCCTTGTGCGGATTTTTTATGCAGTGATTCGCGGAAAAGCAGCGGTTTCAGGGCGAAACATCCTTGCGAAGGGTGTCCCTGCGGTCTGCTTTTTTTGCATGGATTCGGCAAAAATATCAAAATCTTTTGTAAAAATAGTTGCTTTTTTGTGAACAGTTCTGTATAATCAAACCAAACCAGGGGAGAGGAGACTTCCGATGAAAACACTCTATCGCGATTGCAAGCAAGCCATCTATGACGGCACAAGCGTATCGTTTATGGTGATTCTGTTCGGCGCTCTGGGCGCAGGGCTGTTCTTCTTTTTGCAAAACTTTTTAAAGCTGGACCACGTGCTTGGCGCCACCGAAGCGGCCAACGAGCCGCGGCTGTGGTTCATCCTGTTCTGGGCAACGGACTTCTTCTTTGTCATCATGGCGCTTGTCACCGCCTATAAAATCGCCGGCCCGTCCGCCATCGCGCCGGCGCTGGCGCTGTCGGTCTATTTTGCCCATTTTACCGGCGACCCGGCCGCAGCCGAGCACACCTATATCTGCTATTTCGGCTCGCCCTTCGGCTATGCAAACGCCACGCAGATCGGCTATATGGGTTATCTGATTCTGGCGGTCTTTCTCGCGCTTTGCATCCGGCTGATGAACGCCGGGTGGGACGTTTGCAAAGGCGCGCTCGGCCGGGGACTGGACAGATTGTTTACGTCTTTACGCAAAAAGATCACGGCGCTGCCCGACAATCTTTCCGGCTCCGAAACCGCCGGCGGGCTCGATCTGTTTGTTTGCATGCTCGTCATCCCGCCGATTGCCGCGGCGCTGACCTTTTTGCTGCTGCGCTACGGCGTCGCCGTGCCGTTTGCCGCGTTGTCCGCTTCGCTCGGCAAAGCCCTCGCGTCGCTTGCGTCGGGCCATGTTTTGCTTGCGGCGGTTGTCATCGGCCTGATGGTCGGCTTCGACATCATCGGCCCGGTGTCGCTCGCAGCCTACGGCGTTTGCACAGCCGCCTATCTCGATTCCGGCAACGCGCAGCTTGTCACCATCTACGGCGCCGTGTTCGTCACGGTTGGCTGGACGGCGTTCTTCGGCGTGCTGTGGTGCAAGCTGTTCAAACGCGGCGGCACACCCGATACCGAGGATTTCAACATGGCGACCAGCGGCCCGATCAACGCTTTCTTTGAAAACATCAAACTGACCACCATCTTCGCCATGCCCATCGCTGCGCGCAGTCCGTTTGTGTTCATCCCGGGCTATATGATCGGTGCGGCGGTCACCGGATTGCTCACTGCGCTGTTCAAAATCGTCAACGGCGCCTACCTTGACGGCTCGCTGCCGAAATACACCAGCGCTTTCTTCGCCTACGGCGGCAAAGACCAGACCTATGCCGATCTGTTCCGGCGGGGCGAACTGTATATGGGCTTTTCGCTGCCGCTGCGGTCGGGCGACTTTTGGCATTGCCGCATCCCGCTGTTTTTCATCATCCTGTTCGGCGGCATTGTCGGCGGCTTCGTGATTTTGCTGCTGCGTGACCTGCAGGTGAAATTCCTCAAAAAGTGCGGCATCCGCTACGATTTCCAAACGGATATGACCGTCACCCTGCGCCAGAAGGCGCGGGAGTTTCGGGAGAAGATCAGGGCCTAGGGCATAGGGGACCGGAGCGAAAACAGGCATATCCCATAAAACAGAAAGGCAGAACCGATTTTCGGCTCTGCCTGTTTTTTATGATTCAAATCCCTCGGCCCTGCAAAACCGCTTGCGGTTTTGCTCAGCTCGCCAGCACGCCGGAAAGGGATTTGTCCGCTAAAAACGTGTTGAGATTATAAACGAACAGTACGTGGGTAAAATCCGTATCCTCTAATACGTCGTTCAACGAATCGCTGAAATAGCGCGGATCGATTACGACGATCTTGGAAAAATAGGGCGTGAGCATCGGAATCATGCAGTTGGCATAGGAGTCCTTAAACAACAACAGCGTATCTTCGCTTTCGGCTGTGGTTGTGATCTCAATCTTGTCAAAGTTGCCGCCAAGGAAGATTTCATACTGGTTTTTTTGCTCCAGCTTCGATGAATCAAACACGCTTGCCGTCACTTTGTTCTGGGTCGGATAACTGACTGTGTAGGTGCCGTTTGCCTTCTTCGGGGCGCACACATACAGTACGTCACGGATCTTCCGCTCGCCGTAGGACGACGCGAGTGTGCCGGAAAAATGATCCGAAACCGGTTCCATCGTGAATTGGCTGCTTTTCGCGCCGAGCTCCCATTTGCTGCTCAAAGACAGGAATGCACGCTGGGCTGCAAAGGTTGTCCAGTGGTGGTCCGTGCGGTAATACAGCGTTGTCGGATCTTCCGCCTTTTCATACGCCTTGAGCACGCTGATCCAACTGAACTTGTCGCCATGCAGCGCCTTTTTGACAATGTTGAGCTGCTGCTTCTGGTCGTCTTCGTGCAAATGATAGGGCATATATTTTTGCAGCACATAGCTGCTGTTGGGCGCAAGGATCATCGCGCTTTTGGCGTGCTTTTCGCGCTCAAGAAATGTGTTGATCGCGTCGGTTGTCTTTTGCAGCACATCCTGATCCAGCGGCGTTTGCTTTTCAAACAGGAAGCCGCGCCGGCCGAGATAGACGCCGTTTTCCTCGCGGTGTCCGGTCAGGGTCGCAAAAAACGAATGGAACGAAATCAGACCGTCGCGGTTCGGAAACTGATCGGTCAGATACGTCTCAAACTTTTTCATATAGCTGCCGTCCGCCAGCGCTGAAAGCGTCAGCTTCGGACGCTGCTGCAGGGTGCGGTTTTCGCTTTCCGACAGTTCCAGATCGGGTGTGACTAAAAACAACAGCGTGTGCAGCACCAAAAACGCCGCAAACGCGACGGCGATGACCAAACAGACAAGCGTCGTATAGTTGCGCTTGCCGCTCGTCGGCAAATCGTGATTTTTTGCAGTTGGAAGTTTCATAGATCGTTCCTTTTAAAATCTGAAATACAAAAACGGGTTATACGTATCGCTGACCAGATTGACCACGCACAGCGCAAACACCGCGGCGTAGCCCAGCGCCTGCAGCGCCAGACGGATGTTGGAATCGCGCAGCTTCGGGAATTTGCGGAAATAGCCGAGCGCGCTGCAGCTCATGACGGCAAACGGAAGCAGATTGGACATCAGCAGATAGCCTGTCGTGCTGTCCCAAAGTCCGCCGCGGCCGACCATGGCGCCAAGATATTGCGCCGCGCCGGAAAAGCTTTCGGCGGAGAAGAACACCCAGCCGACAATCACGATCAGCATCGTCAGCACACGCTTTGCCCAATAGGGCAGCTTTTCTACAAGCGAGCCGAACACATACTTTTCGAGAATCAGCAAAATGCCGTAATACGCACCCCAGGCTACAAAGTTCCACGCCGCGCCGTGCCACAGGCCGGTCAGCGACCAGACGATCAGCAGATTGATAATCGTGCGCGCGGTGCCTTTGCGGTTGCCGCCGAGCGGGATATAGACGTAATCGCGGAACCAGGTAGACAGCGAAATGTGCCAGCGCGACCAAAAATCTTTGATAGACGAGGCGGTATAGGGGAAGTTGAAGTTTTGCACAAAGTCGAAGCCGAACATCTTGCCAAGCCCGATCGCCATATCGGAATAGCCCGAAAAGTCAAAATAGATCTGCAGGGTGTAGCACAGAATGCCGAACCACGCCGTGAGCATGCCGACCGACGAAATGTCGCGCGCCGTGATTTCGGTATAGACCGCGCCGATCGTGTTGGCAAACAGAACCTTTTTGCCGAGACCGCGCACAAAGAACAGCACGCCGGCCGCAAACTTGCGGATGCCGATCTTTCGTGTGCGAAGCTGGCGTTCAATATCGCCGTACTGTACAATCGGACCCGCGATCAACTGCGGGAACATGGTGATGTACGTTGCGAACGACAACAGGCTCTTTTGTGCGGTGCATTTGCCGCGGTAGACGTCGATCACATAGGAGAGGATCTGGAATGTGTAAAACGAAATACCGATCGGCAACGAAATCTGTGCGGCGCGGATCTCCAGCCGGAACAAATGGTTCAGATTGTCGACCGCAAACGGATAATACTTGAAGAATCCGAGCACCAGCAAATTGAACACAACCGCAGCGATAAAAATCTGCCGGCGCTGTTTCGGGTGACGCCCGAGTGCGGCCAAATCCAACCCGATATTATAGTTGAAATAGATGCTGATGAGCATCAGCAGAATATAGACCGGCTCGCCCCATGCGTAAAACACGAGACTTGCAAGACACAACACGGCGTTTTTCTTCGTGATCTCCTTCTGCGGCTGCGTTTTAAACAGCGGCAGAAAATAGAAAAGCAGAACGACCGGCAGGAAAACAAACAAAAAGGTTGCACTGCTGAATAACATGGACGAAACTCCTTCGGGTTAGAATGATGACAGATATCAGATCGCTTTTTTAAACGCGCGTACCACGTCGTCGGGGGTGTCAGACACCGTAAACAGCACATAGCCGCCGCGCGAAAGCAGTTCATATTTTTCAAGATAGCCGCTTTGCTCGGGCGCATAGCCGCTGAAAAGCTCGGCTTTGTCGGTCACGCGGGAAGTGATTTTGTCAAGCAGCTCCTGTTCGCCGCTTTCCTCCGACAAATGCACAAGCAGAATCTCGCGCACCTCCATGATGGAATCCGACGCGAAATAGCCGACAAAGTCGAACGCGCGCGGATCGATGCCGAATTCTTTTTTGATCCGCTCGTCTTTGCAAACTTCAAGCCCGTCCACGTCCATGGCGGACTGCACGGCTTCAAACACCGCCTGCGGTTCGGCGGTACTTTGTTTGTCCTGCGTCATCAGCAAGATGACAAATATGAGCAAAACGAGGATGCACACGCCCTCTTTGATTCTTCGTTGTTTCATGCGCCGATCTCCAGTTCTCTGATCAAATAGACCAGCCAGTAGTTGCGGTAGAACGATGCGGAAAGGTGGATGCCGTCCGCGCCGTAAAATTCATTATGACCCTGGAAGACGCTCGCGGAATCGAGCGCTTCCACATTTGCGTTTTGACACATCTCGCGCAGCGCCCGGTTGTAATCGTCGATCCTGCCGAATTCCGCGCCCGTCGCTTTGTTGCGGTCCACCGGGAACAGCAGCGACACCACCACGCGGGTGTTGGGCATCAGACGCTTGATTTGTTCGAGCAACGACGTATAGCGGCGGATAAACGTGTTGAGCTGCGCGTCGCGCGTGTCAATCATGTTGAGCCCGTAATGCAGCAGCAGAATCGGCGGATTCTTTGCGGCAATGGCGTTCAGGTTCTTTTCCAAATGCGACAAGCTCGCGGAAACCTCGGCAAAAATGTGGCTCGCGTTGAGAATGCCGTAGACGTCAAGACCGGCCATCAGCGAGTCGCCGGCGATATACAGATCCGACAGCGCCTTGCGGTAGGTGAGCTTGCCGGCCTGGATAAGATTGATGATCTCCTGCGTCTTCAGCGCACGGTTTTCTTTTGCAAGCTTTTCCAGCCGCTGCTGCTCAATCTGCGCCACAGTCTGCTGTACTTTTTCCACATCCAAATCGTCATAGGTTTGCAGCAGGGCACGTCCGGCCTCCAAATCAATATCTTTCGGCGCGCGGTAGGAGCGCGAAATGATAAAGCCGGTCAGTGGAATAAGCGAAAGCACAGCGAGACAGACGATGACAAAAAAGAATCTTTTCAAAAAAATAACCTCCGAACAGGGGAACATTTATATTATATCACTATATAGCTCATCTTTTTGAAAACAATGGAACTCACATAGGCAATAGTGCTCGCAATCAAAATAGCGGTGCGTTCAATGAGCTAAAGGCTGTGTATCTCATTTTTCTTCCAGCGCATCATAATTATGCCAAGAACTACTCCGATGATTATAAAACCAAGCCCGCCTATGATACCCGAGAGATCCGGTCCAATAAATAAGTTTGGCTTTTGGAACATGAATAGACTAGACGGTGCCCATCTGTCAATGCCATTGATTGAGGCATGGAACAATACTGCGGGCCAAATAGAATTAACTTTGTAAGTCAAGAAACCAGAGATTACTCCTAAAACAGTACAGAACACAATCATTGCAAATACTCCGGCAATCGGATTATCAGTGCCATAATTATATCCCATTGCGATAATCGGTGCGTGCCACACCCCCCAAATTGCACCTGTAATCAAAGATGCTGAAAGAGGTGACAACCTTTCTCCAAGCTTCAGGAGTAGATATCCTCGCCAACCCAGTTCTTCCCCAAAGCATTGAAGAAGCCCCATAAGAGGATTGACTATTATTGCAAGCGGGATTAAAACAAGCAATGTTTTCAAGTATTCAGAAACTGATGTTATTGATTCTTGCACAGCAAAAACAGATTGCATAGGAGAAAACGAACTTGCAAAAATCAAAAAGAAAACCAATGCACCAAAGTAGGCAATAAAAGGCGGTGCAAAATATGATGCAAAATACCATTTCAAATTTCCTTTGAAACAAGGTTTAATCCTCATTCCACTGAAGCCCTCTTTAGTAATGATTCTGGTAATTACAGAAGCGATCGCTGGCAGCAACATCATGACCAAGAGAACCGCATCTTCGTTCATACTGTAATAGATGTAGCTCAACATCTCCGCAATTCTAATTGTATAATCTAAAATAGAACGTGTATATCATAATACTTGTCGAAATCGAAGTCAATATGTCAAAAGTGTTTTTTAAAAATTTTAGAAAAGAGACAAAAATCAGGGCGTCCGGCTCTGTTTTTTTATCTCTTTTTCTCATGCTTTTTCCGCCTTTTTGTCCCGCCTGTTTGACAGGCGCCGAAAAAGATGCTATCATAAAGAAAAAGGGGAGAAACCGGCGTGGATCGGGCACCGCTCATGCAGACGATCCGCTGCTGTGAGGTGTCCGGTTTTTGCGTTTTTTTCCATGGACAAATCTGCCTTTTCCAAAAGGCGGTGTCATATCAAATTCCCGGAGAAAAGGAGAATTATTATGGGACTGTTCGACAAGAAATTCTGCGATATCTGCGGCGAAAAGATCGGCCTTTTGGGCAACCGCAAACTCGAGGACGGCAATCTGTGCAAAGATTGCGCCAAAAAGCTGTCGCCCTTTTTCAGCGACCGGCGCCGCTCAAACGTGGAAGACATCCGCAAACAACTCGAAATGCGCGAAGAAAACCGCAACCTGCTCGCTTCCTTTCATCCCACGCAGATCCTCGGCACGCGCACCAAAGTCTATATCGACCCGGCTATGGGAAAGTTTGCCGTCAGCTACCGTTCTGACCTGCGCGAGGAGAACGCCGATCTGATCGATCTTTCCGCTGTGGTGAACGCAGAATATGAAGTGGAGGAAAACCGCGAAGAGCTTTATACCGAAGACGAAGAAGGCAAGAGCGTACCGTACAATCCGCCGCAGTTTGAATATTCCTATGCAATCACACTGCACATCGAAGTCAACCATCCGTATATCAATGAGATCAGCTTCGAAGTGACCGATTCCCGCCCCGACAGCCGCTACACCGAGGCATTTCGCCGTTATGAGCAAACCGCCAATGAAATCGTTTGTGCGCTGAACGGCGCCGCCCCTTGCGTCGGCGGCCCGCAGCCCGCGGAACCCAAAGGGCCGGACGCAATCCCGCAGGGTACGATCTTCCCGATGGGCTTCGGCGCGGAAGAACCGGAACAGCCCGCACCGCCTGCCGAATGGTTCTGTCCCTATTGCGGTACCAAAAACGGCGGCAACTTCTGCATGAACTGCGGCGCGAAAAAGCCGTTTTGATCCACCGAACCCGTCAAGCAAAGGAGGGAACCCCTTGGCGCAGACACAGGATTTTAAATGCCCGCGCTGCGGCGGCAAACTCGAATTTGACGCCGCAACGCAAAAAATGCTTTGCCCCTATTGCGACAGTTCGTTTGACCCTGCCGACGTCGCTATGGAAAAGCCCGGCACGCCGCCCGAAACGGCGGATGCAGACGCTAAATGGGATCACGACAGCAAACAGCTCGACGCGCAGGAGGCCGAAAGCCTGAAGACCTATGTCTGCCGTTCCTGCGGCGGCGAGATCATCAGCGACGAAAACACGGCCGCAACGGCCTGTCCGTTCTGCGGCAATCCCGTGGTGCTGTCCGGCCGCGTCAGCGGTCTGCTGCGCCCGGATTTGGTGCTCCCGTTCAAGACAACCAAAAAACAGGCGATCGCCGAGATGAAAAAGTTTGTCAAAAGCAAACGCTTCACCCCGCGGCTGTTTGCCGACGAAAATCACCTCAGCGAGATCAAGGGCATCTATGTGCCGTTTTGGCTGTTCGATTCCGCGGTCAGCGCCGACGTCTGGTACGACGCGACCACCGTCCGCCACTGGTCCGACAGCTCGTACAACTATACCGAAACGTCTTACTACGACGTGTTTCGCACCGGCCGAATGCGCTTTGCGCAGATTCCGGTGGACGGCTCCAAAAAGATGCCCGACGACCTGATGGATTCGCTCGAACCCTTCTTTTTCGACGATGCGGTCGATTTCAACACGGCGTACCTCTCCGGCTTTTTCGCCGACAAATACGACGTGCCGATGGCGGAAAGTATGCCGCGCGCCAACGAGCGCACCAGAAACAGCACCAGAGAGGCGCTGCGCAAAAGTGTTTCCGGCTACGCGACCGTGAGCCCCAAACGCGAAGAGATTGCCATCCGCCCCGGAAAGGCGCAATACGCGCTGCTGCCCGTTTGGCTGCTCAACACACAGTACCGCGGCGAAACCTACACCTTCGCCATGAACGGCCAGACCGGCCGCTTTATCGGCAACCTGCCGGTGTCCGGCGGGCGGCTGGCGGGTCTGTTTGCCGTCGTTGCGGCGGCTGTGAGCGCCGTCGCCTTTGCGGCCGGGCTGCTGACCGGCTGGTTTTAAGGAGGGGATGACGATGAAACGATTGCTGACGTTTGGGCTGTCCCTGTTGCTGCTTTTGGCGCTGGCGCTGCCGTGCTTTGCCGGCGAGTGGGTCAGTGTGGCGCAGATGCTGACGGCCGAAGAAACCAAAAACCTCGCCGCGCTCCATCAGGCGATTCTTGATACCTACGGCATCGACGCGTGCTTCGTCATCAATTACGATTACGAGGGCGGCGACGCGTTCAAAACCTACGCCCGCGCCTATCTCAAAGAACACGCCCAGTCGGCGGATGCGCTGGTCTTTGCCGTCTCGTCCACAACTTATTACATGAACACAACCGGCAAAGCCGGCGACTATTTGCAGGAAAGCGACCTCGACGATCTGTATGAAGCCATCCGCGGCGC
>CACWJV010000042.1 GCA_902761265.1 Oscillospiraceae bacterium
ATTCCGTACAGGTATTGTTAATCGAGACACACTTTTACCAAGTGTATCCTGTACGAAAAAATATTCAGTTTGTGTGACGAAATAACCTTACCACATTTCCCCGAAAAAAGCAAGCGTTTGCGGAAAGAAAACCCTCATCGCGTAGGGGTCGCCCCATGTGGCGACCCGTGGAACCTTGCCGTTGATGATCGAAATCATGCTTGTCGCAACATCTAATACACCACACCGCCAACGATCTGTAAACGCACCGTTTTCCGGGTCGCCACGCGGGGCGACCCCTACGCGGATAGATTGTTATGCTTTCAAACCCAGCGCCCGTAGCGTCGATCACCGATCGACTGGGCGCGGACAGTTCGGGTGTGCTGTGCCGGGAGGTTTGTTTTCACATGCACGTTTTCAACCTCATCAGTCACGCGCATTTCGTGTTGTCGCTTTACCGGAAATCGTGTTGGCGCGTGCCAGCTTCCCCTTTCAAAGGGGAAGCCAAGAGTTGTGCTGTAGCGGTCGGCGCTCCGCCGACTGGGCGCGGATGCGTTCGGCACAAAAGCCGATCACTAATCGGCGCTACAATGCTATAGACCATTGATTGACGACTGAGCCGCCGACACGGCGGCGCTACATTGTTTTCCTTCGCGGCAGACCGTTTTCCTCTGCCACAACGGTTGTCCGCGTCCCTTGGCCCTCGGCCCTTTGCCCTTACCCCTGACCAACCGCACATTCCGACCCTTTTCCCCTTTCGCTTGTCCTATAATGGAACGCATCTGAGCGGAAAGGGCTGATCGCATGCCAACGGCAACCAAAGAACACCAATCAACCGACACCATCCGGGAACTGAAAAAAGAGCCGCGCGCGCTGCTGCGGCTGGCGGGCTGGGCGCTCGCCGCGTTTTTGTTTGGCGGTCTGCGCGCCGTGGAGGGCTTTTCGCCGTTTGTGGCGGCGCTGATGGCCGCGTGTCCGTTTGAAACGCTGACCGGCGTGTTTTGCGGCGGCGTGCTCGGGTTGTTTTCTGCCCTTTCGTGGCAGCAGGCGCTTTCTCACACGGCGGCGCTGCTTTTGATCGGCCTCTTTCGGCTCGTGATCGAAAAGCGGTTTTTGTCGCTGCGGCGCAGCCTGCTGCTCCCGGCGGTGGCGGCCTGCGGGGTTACGGCGTGCGGTCTCGGCTACAGCGCGTTCACCGGCGTGTCCGCTGTGGGGCTGGGGCTGGTTTTGGCGGAGTGCGCGGCGGCGTGTCTCGGTTGTGCGCTGTTTCTGCGTGCGTTGCGGCTGCCTGTGCGGTCGGTCGGGCTGCCCGATCTTTCGGCGGCGGACAAGGCGGTGCTCGGCCTTTGCGGCTGTCTGCTGCTGCTTTGCGCGGCGTCCTATTCCGCGTTCGGTCTTTCCCCGGCGCGCGTAGCGGCCTGTCTTGCGGTGCTGTTTGCGGCGTTCGTCGGCGGCGTGTCCGGCGGCGCGGTAGCCGGTGTTTGCACCGGGCTGGCGCTCGGTCTTTTGCCGGGGACGCGGTTTTTGTTCGCCGTCTACGCCGTAGCCGGGCTCGTGAGCGGCGTATTCTCGTCGCTCGGGCCGTTGGTGTCGGCGCTCTTTTTTGCCGGCGCCGCGACGCTCACGGCGTTTTTGCAGGGCTTTCGTGCGCCGGTTTTGTGGTGTCTGCTGGAAATCGCCATCGCCTGCGCCGTCTTTGTGCTGATCCCGTCCAAGCGCAAAGAGCAGTTGCGCGAAGAACTCAAAAAAAGCGGGCTGCTCCCGGAGCCGCAGCTCCACTACTACGTCAGCGCCAATTTGCAGCGCGCCGCTGTACAGGTGGGCGAGATCTCCGGTGTGATCGAACAGGTCAGCGGCAGGCTCGACCGTGTGGTAAACCCGGAGCTGCAACTGGTCTTTGCGTCGCTGCAACAGACCGTTTGCCCCGGCTGCAGGTTTCAGACCGCGTGCTGGCACGACCGCTACAGCGAAACCGCCGCCGACATGCTCGCCCTCGCCGGCATGCAGGAGGACGCCCCGCAAACGACCGCGCTCGAACGCCGCTGTCCGCGTGCGCCGGCGCTCAAGGAAAAAATTGCCCAAAGCTATACCGATTTTATGTCCGGTCTTGCGGCCAAGGAAAAAATCCGCGAGCTGCGCGGCGTGGTCAGCGACCAGTTTTCCGCCATCGCGGATTTGCTGGGGGAGATTGCCGACCTTGTCCACGGCAGCCGCGTGGCCGACACCGCACGGTCGCGGTCGCTGCGCGAAGCGCTGGCCGACGGGGGACAGTTTGTGGATGCGCTGCATCTGTTTACCGACAGCGCCGGGCGCGTCAGTGTGGAGATCACGATGCTCGAGGACGCGTTCTCGCTGGATTTCCACCGCATCCGCAAAACATTGCAAACGCTCACAGGGCGGCGGTTTGAGCCGGAGGAGATCGCCCTCATGGATCTGCGCACGACAATTACGTTTTGGGAAAAGGCAAAGTATCGGGTGCTGTTCGGCCGCGCGCAGATTGCGGCAGCCGATGGCGGCGTCTGCGGCGACTGTGTGCAAGCCCTGACCGATCCCGGCGGCCGGCGGATTGCGCTGCTCAGCGACGGCATGGGCACCGGAGCCAGAGCAGCGGTGGATTCCGTGCTTGCAAGCACGCTGCTGGAAAAGCTGCTGGAAAGCGGCTTCACATTTCCCGGTGCGCTGCGGCTGGTCAACTGCGCGCTGCTGGTGAAATCGAGCGACGAATCCATCGCCACGGCGGACGGACTGTGCGTCAACGTCTACACGGGACAGGCCGATTTTTACAAAGCCGGCGCGGCGGTATCGTTTTGGCGCCGCGGCGAGCGGGTCACCGTCATTGAGGAGCCGTCGCTGCCCATCGGGATTTTGCGCACCGTGGGGTTTGCGCACCGAAAAGAGACGCTGCAGCCGGGCGATATTGTGCTGCTGGTGTCCGACGGCGTCACCACGCCCGACTGCGGGTGGCTGAGCGACGAGCTGCTCGCGTGGAGCACCAACAATATGGACGATCTTGCCTCGCACATCGCGTCGCTTGCGAAGCTGCGGGCGGACGACGAAACGCGCGATGATATCACAGTCGTGGCGGCGAAGGTGTTGGAGAACAGGGAGTGAGTGGGCCGAGGAAATTGATCAAAAACTACTTGACAGACAATTGAAAATGAAAACAGACTGCAGGTTCGTTGCAGAACCACAGTCTGTTTTCATGTATCGTGCAGCGGAAAAGCGCCGATGATTGTTGATAGCTTGACAATTCTCTTGCTCTCTGTTAGAATAGCCATTGGAACATCTGTTCCCCTGAGAGCTATCTACATAGAAAACGGTAGGCGGTTAGTCCCTCTTTCATTTTACAAGAGGGTTCTCGCCCTCTTGAGTCTGCTTGGGAGGGTGATGCAATATGGATTACACAACATTGCTTTTGTTTTCAATGCTTGTTTTGTTCATTGTCATTGCAATAAAAAATTAACCGCCCCATCTTGACCCTTTGGAGCGGTTAATTATGTTCCACTGGGGCTAACCGTCTATCGGATAGCTCTCTTGTACCTATATTATAGTTGTTTTCCTGCCGCTTGTCAAGCGGTTTTTGTTTTTACTTATATCTCTATGTAACGATAAAATCCGGCATTGTGCTTCAACTCCATGGAGTCATTGCGTATCAGTTCGGCATATCGGTTGATCGTTTTTTCCGGCAGCGTTTGCATCCAGTCTTTTTCTTTGATAGCTTCTATAATTTCTTTTATTTCCCCTGTTCTGCCAAGCGCAATGATTTCGGCATTAGGGAACCTTGCGTGAAATGCCGTCGGTGTAAAATGGCACCCCTCCACGATCTGCGTCTGATTGTGATAATCAGCAAAGAAATGGTGGATATAATTCGCCGTCAAATCAAGGAATGTATCACCATTAACGGTTGGCCGAATCGAGATCTCATCTGTATAAAGTTTGAAATCGTCAAACGCAGACCTCACGGCCTTTGAAAATGCATCCAAACTGAAAACAGACACATTTTGTTCCTTTGCCATCTGATTCGCCAATGTCGTTTTGCCGCAGCGCGGCGCGCCTGTAATATAAATCAGCCTCATACGATTCTCTTTAAAGCAGCTAATTTTCAACCTTCAATTGCCACCGGCTCCGCCTGCGCGGCTGCGGCTTCCCGCTTTTCCTTGAGCTGACGCTCCACCTCCGCCATATGCGTGCGATCGTCGCGCAGGAACAAAATCACAATCAGATACAGCGCCGAGCCGATCGCCGGGCCGAGCATAAACTGGTGCCAGCGGTATCTGACAAAGCGTGTCGATGCACTGTGGGCGCGGATGGCGGCGGTGCCCTCGAGCATATTGCCCACGGCGTCGGTGATCTTTTCGTTAAACCCGAGCCAGCGCAGCAGGTAGCCTTGGATAAATTTGCTCACGGCGCCGGTCAGCTTGGACACGAAATTTTGCATCGAAAACGAAATGCCCTCGGTGCGTTCGCCGGTTTTCAGCTCCACCTCGTCGATGGAGTCCGCAATCAGTGCGCGGTGGGCGATGTCCTTCATGCTGGTCGGGATGCCGATGACCGCCACCAGCGCCATAATGACGCAAAGGATCCAGGGGTTCAGGAAACGGTTGTTGGCGCCGAGGAAGAAACAGACGGTGCGGATGGAAATCGCGAGCACCTCCGCGACGACCAGGATCCGCTTCATCCCGCCGATCTTTTCGGCAAAGCGCGTGGCAAAGAACATGGACAGCGCCCCGGGAATGCCGGGCAAAAAGGTATAGATGAGCTGCAGCGTGGCGTGGCTGACGTCGTGGCCGAAGAAGGAAACGGTCATCCCTTCGGTTTCAAAGAAGTATTCCCACGGCAGCGTCAGCGAGAAGCACGCGACAAACCGCGCGAGACAGATGATAATCAGCGTGCGGTTGTAGCGCAGCGTTTTGAGGTTTTTCCAAACGCTGTTTTTTTCCTCTTTGTGTTCATACAGCACCTTTTCCTTCATCCGGTAGGCGAGCATGGAGACGAGCATGCCGCCGAAGCCGAACGCGACTGCGCCGATGAAATAGGCCGTTTTTTCACTCGCGATGCCGCTGTTGACAATCCCCTGCCGCACCTGCGGAAACAGCGACGCCACCGTGGAGCCTGCACCGGCGCCGATCGAGACCCATTGCGACACGCGGCCGCGCTCCTCGGAGTTCGGGCTCGACAGCGGAATCATGCCCCACAGCGCCACATCCTGATAGGAATAGATGATATCATAAATCAGATAGGCGGCGATGATGAAGATGATCGTCTGCGTTTGGGAAAAGCCGAAGTCAAAAAACATGATTGCCGTGATCAGACCGATGATCGGCGGCAGATACAGCAAAAACGGGCGCAGCTTGCGGCCGGGCTTAAACTTGCGCGCGTCTACAAGCGTGCCGATGATCGGGTCGTTGACCGCGTCCCAAAGGGTGGAAAAACCGGTGATCCAGCCGGTGGAGCGCGAGTCGATCTTTAAAACGGTGTTGAGGAATACGAACAGGCGGTTTGACACAAAGCCGTAGTTCGCGTTCTGGCCGGCAAGACCGACGGCATAGGACAGCAGCCGGTTGTTGGCGACTTTGGTATCGCTTTCTTCGCGGGAAAAGAAAAACTTGATCGGATTCTTCACACATATCTCCTTCTCTCTCCGGTGTTAGTTTCATTATAGCGGATGCAAAAAGAAAATGCAATTATTTTTTATGAAGACGGCATCGCCGCCGAAGCGCCGCCGGTGGCGGATGCAGCGATGCGGGGATGGCGCAGCGGCTGAAATTGCGCGCCGCTCCAAGGCGTATGCAATTTCGTTCACCGCAAGAGGGAAATTGGAGGAATTGAGGGGTTGCGGGATGAAGGGACAAAGTCCTGCGCCGCCAAACAGCGGTGCTGCTTTTCTTGCCCTCTTGCTTCTTGCTGTCTTGTTTTTTTCTCGCTTCTCCCTTTGCCCTTGGGTCTCGCCTGCCGGCTCGGTCGTTGCTTCTCAGCCTGCGGCTGAGAGGTCGCCGCCGGCGACCCGCAACCCTCGGCCCTAAAAAAAGCCACCCATGCGGGTGGCTTTTTTACGCTTATTCCTCGTCCTGCGCGTCCGGCACCGCGGTCGGCTGCTGGGCAGCCTGCACCTTCGGGTTCGCCTGCAAACTCTGCATGTGGCTTTCGTAGCCGCCCTGGAGCTGCTTGTAGATCTCGGAGATCTCGTTGAGGTTGTTCATCGCGATGTTCTGATATTTGCCCAGCGCGTCGCTCACGAAGTTGTAGGAGCCCTGCGAAATGCCGAGCGCCCATTCGCGGGCCTGCTGCTTGTGCGCTTCGCAGTCCTGACGGGTCTGCGCAACGAGCGCGTTCATATCGTTCTGGCACTGCTGCTTGATCTCTTCCGCACGCACGCGGGCAGCTTGTGTGATCGAATGGGCCTGGACCATCTCCTCCGCCTGTTCCTGGGCGTGCTTGATAATCTTGTCGGCGTCTTCCGTCGCGCTCTGGGTTGTGGTCTTATAATAGTTCTGGGCGGATTCCACGATCTCTTTTTCTTCCTGGCGCGCGTTGGCAAGGATGGAGTCGCGGTCGGCGATGATGTTCTTCGCCTTGGTCACTTCCGACGGGAACTTGTTTTGGATGTACTGCATCAGATGGGTGACTTCCTCACCGTTGATCACGCGCTTTTTGCGGGAAAAGAAAAGATAGCGCTTGCTGGTGGCGATGTAGTTTTCCAACTCGTTCACAAGCTCGGTGAAATCAAGCTGACCCCATCTGCTTTCGGCGTCGCCGGCGTCAAAGGCGGCAAACTCGGAGATATCCTCGTAATCCTGCTGCTCGCTGACGTCTTCCACGTCGAGATCGGTTTCCAGATCATAAAAGTTTGACATATCGTTCTTTCCTTTCTTCTCTTTCAATCTTCGTGCTTTTTAAGTGAATGGGAAATCTATTTGAAATAATAAACCGCTGAAAAATCAGTTGTCCATTGAACTTTCCGTTTTATTTTTGCAACCGCGCGATGATGTCCGCGCTGATCTGCGGCGGCAAAAACTGCGACACATCGCCGCCGAGCGCACAGACCTGCTTGATCATGCTCGACGACAAAAACATGTTGTCGCTTTCCGCGGCGAAAAACAGAGTTTCCACACCCGGGTAGAGCTTTTTGTTGATCAACGCCTGTTGAAATTCGTCTTCAAAATCCGACACCGCACGCAGACCCTTGATGATCACGTCGGCTTTTTGACGTTCGGCATAGGAGGCGAGCAGCCCGCCGTCGGCATCGACCTGCACATTGGGCAGATCGCCCGTCACGCGGCGGATCAGATTCATACGTTCGTCCACGGTGAACGAATAGTTGCCGATCTTGTTATAGTTGGTCATGACGACCACGATCACGCGGTCAAACAGCTTTGATGAGCGGCGGATCAGATCGAGGTGTCCGTTGGTAACCGGGTCAAACGATCCGGGGTAGATCGCAGTTTTAGCCATCGGCGTCAGCCTCCTCCCGGGTCGGTACGCGATAGACCGTCAGCGTGACTTTGCTGTATTGATAGGTGCGCCACACTTGAAAGTCGCCGGCCGTTTCGGGCAGTTCCTCGCCCCTGGGCGATTCGCAGACGATAACGCCGGACGGCTTCATCAGCCGCGGCAGCAAGATAAGCGCCTGTTGCAGCGTACCGGTGCCGTAGGGCGGATCGAGAAACGCGAGATCAAACCGGTCGCGGCTCGTCTGCAAATAGCGCAGCGCGTCGCCGTGGATCACACTGCCCAGTCTGGCAAGACCGGTAACGGCAAGATTTTCCCGCACAACCTCGGCCGCCTTTTTCGAAGCGTCCACAAACACGCAGCTATCGGCGCCGCGCGAGAGCGCTTCGATCCCGAGCTGGCCGGAGCCAGCAAACAGGTCGAGCACACGTCTGCCCTCGAGTTCGAACTGCACGATGGAAAACAGCGCCTCCTTGACCTTGTCGGTCGTGGGCCGCACATCGTTGCCCTCGAGCGTCTGCAGTCTGCGCCCGCGGGCCGACCCTGTGATGACTCTCATGGCAATCCCTCCGGTATTCGAACTTGGATATAGTATTATCCCACTTTTTTCAAAAAAATGCAACCCGTATTGCACATTTTCTCCATTTTGTCAGAATTTACCGGTCATCCGGCGCGAATTTTCGCCTATCATTCCAAATTCGCCTTGGGCACAGACGGTTTTCTGCCGTGGTTAAACAGCTTGCGGTTGTCCAGCGCCCACTGCCGCTGGGAGAAGCCGTGATCCTCCACCGCCGAAACGGTGTTGGTGATTTCATAGACCGTGGCGTCCAGCGTGTCGAGCTCGCTGAGAATCTCCGCTTCGAGAAACATCGGCCGCACCGCCGCGCCGAATTCGGGCGTGCCGTGGTGCGATATGACCATATGCTCGAGCAGCATGGCGGTTTCTTGGGAAATGCCGAGCTCCTTCGCCTTGCGCTCAATTTCCATCGCGCCCATCACGAGGTGGCCGAGCAGCTCGCCCTTGACGGAATAGTTTTTGACGATGCCCACGTCGTTGACATCGAACTCGTCGATCTTGCAAATATCGTGCAAAATCGCGCCGGCGAGCAGCAGATCGCGGTCCACCGCCGGATACAGCCGCGCCACGGCGGACGCGAGCTTGACGATGGAAAGCGTGTGATAGAGCAGTCCGCCGCGGATGGCGTGGTGCAGCTTATAGGCCGCCGGCCAGAACAGCAGATTGTCCTCGTTGTCCTCAATAATGGCGCGCGTGAGCTGTTGCAGCTCCTCGTCCTTCATCGAGTCGATATAGGAATAGATTTTGGAAAGCATCATCTCGCCCGTGTATTCCGCCGACGGCACGAAATCCGCGATATCCACATCGTCGTCCTCGTTGACGCGGCGGATCTTTTCCACACGGAACTGGTCGGTGCCGTTATAGACCGACAGCGTGCCGCGTACCTTGATGAACGCGCCGGCTTCAAATTTGCCGTGGATGCTCTCTTTGTAGTCCCAAAGCTTGGCGTTGATCTCGCCGCTCGCGTCGGAGAGCAGAAAATCGAGGTACGGCACACCCTTGACGTTGGTCTTCGTCTCCACGGTTTTCACAATGCAGTAGCCTTCGCTTGTGCCGTTGCCAATCGTTTTAAAGTTCATGATCGTTGTCTCCTTTCTCCCACGCCTGTTCGATCAGCGCGAACAGCGCACGCAACCGGTCGAGTTCGCCGCGCAGATACAACCAGCCGAACACCGCTTCCAGCCCGGTGGCAAAATGGTAGTCGCTTTCGGTGGCGTTTTTGGCCTTGTGGTTGGTGTGGGCGTTGCGGCCGCGACGAAACTGATCCGCCTCCTCCGGCGTCAGATGGTCAAGCAGCGCTTTGGCCGCCGCCGCCTGCGCCGCCGCTTTCACCCGCGACGCAGCGAGCGTGTGCTGCTTTTTGACCGGGCGGTTCGCCCCGCACACCAGCGATTCGCGCACAAACAGATCGAACACCGTGTCGCCCACAAAGGCGAGGTTGAGCGCGCTGAGTTGTCCGGGATCGCAGTCGATGTTTAACAGTCGTTCCATATCAGTTCACAAATTCAAACTCAAAATCGTAGATGCTGACAATATCTCCCTCTTCGACGCCCTTTTCCCGCAACGCGTCGATGATGCCGCTCGAAAGCAGCACTCGCTGGAAATATTGCAGCGATTCATAGTCGTCCATATTCACCTGCGCCAGAATGCGCACAAGCCACGGCGCCTCCACAATATAGACGCCGTCCTCCTCGGTGACGGTAAAGCCGGTATTTTGCTTTTTGAGCAGCACCTCCATCGGGATCTCCTCGGGGTCATACCGGCGCACGGCCGGGAGCGTGGCGAGCTTTGCCGCCACGGCGTTGATGACTTCCCGCGTGCCCTCTGCGATCGGGGCGCACATCTCAAAGTACTGGAGTCCCTGTGCTTCGATATAGGCGCGGAAAGCAGCGCGCTGTTCGTCCGTTGCAAGGTCGATCTTGTTGCCCGCCACGATTTGCGGACGATCGGCAAGCTCCGGGTTGAACCGGCGCAGCTCGAGATTGATCTTTTCAAAATCCTCTTTGGGGTCGCGGCCCTCGCTGCCCGCCACATCCACGATGTGCAGCAGCATCCGGCAGCGTTCGACATGGCGCAAAAACGCGTGGCCCAGACCGACGCCTTCGCTCGCGCCCTCGATCAGACCCGGGATGTCGGCGATGACAAACGAGCTGCCCTCGCCCATCGACACCACGCCGAGCACCGGCGTAATCGTTGTAAAATGGTAGTCCGCCACAATGGGCTTGGCTTCGCTCACCACGGAGATAAAGCTGGATTTTCCTACGTTGGGGAACCCGAGCAAACCGACGTCCGCAAGCAGCTTGAGCTCCAGCGTCACGTCCCACTCTTCGCCCGGTGCGCCGCTTTTGGCAAACCGCGGCGTCTGGCGCGTCGGCGTTGCAAAATGCACGTTGCCCCAGCCGCCCTTGCCGCCCTTTGCGGCGATAAACGGTTCGTCGTTCGACAAATCGGCGATCAGCGCACCGCTTTCGTTTTCGCGGATAATCGTGCCGCGCGGCACCCGGATAACGAGATCCTCGCCCTTTTTGCCGTTGCGGCGGGCGCCGGAACCGTCAAAGCCGTTTTGCGCTTTGTATTTGCGCTTATATTTGAAATCGGCGAGCGTGGACAGATTGTCATCCACCAGAAAGACGATGTCGCCGCCTTTGCCGCCGTCGCCGCCGTCCGGGCCGCCGGACGCGATATACTTTTCGCGGTGAAACGCCACAGCGCCGTGGCCGCCGTCGCCGGCCTTGATGTGGATGCCCACTTTGTCAACAAACATCCGATCCCTTCTTTCGCTGTATTTTCTGTAACTGATTTATTATACATGATAAAAGCGGTTTCGTCAATGGTTTTCAGATGGCAAGAAGCAAGAAGACAAGAGGACAAGAAGAAAGACGCCTTTCAAGGCTTTGCACCTTTGAAAAGCGTCTTTTCGGTTCATACATACATCAGATTCTTGTTTCTTGCTATCTTGCAATCTTGCTGTCTTGCTATCCGCCCAGTTTCAACGGATGCTTCGGCTTTTCAAACACGCCGACCTTGCCGGAAAAGCCGCTGACAGTACACCACAGACCGCTGCCGTCGCCGGACAAAAGTCCCGCGCGCACGAGACTGCCGTTTTGGAAATACAGCTTGACCACGCTGCCGTCCTTTGCCGTGACGGTTTCCACAGTGCAGGGCTTGCCGCCGAGGGTCTGCGTTTCAATCGCGGTCGCCGCCGGGTCGCTCAAATCCATCCCCCGGAACACATCCATCTGCGGCGCCAGATCGCGCATGTCGGGGTCGTCCATTTCGACCCAGATGCCGAACATCTGCGCATAGGCGCACGCCGCGGCGCCGTCGTAGTAAAGATCCGCGTCATAGCTCGTTTTGCCGTCGCGCAGATGCATCTCCATATAGTAATCGTCGCCGCGGCGCGAGAGCTTGTAGGACGCTTCGGGCGCATCGTCAAAGGTCAGCTTCGCGGTGTAAACGCCGGTGGCAAGCGTCTTTTGCACAGCTTTGTACTGCGTGGCAACGGCCGGCGCGGCCGCCGCGGTTTTGACGGTGCAGGGCTTACTGTAGCTGCTGTAAAGATTGCCTTTGGCCGTCTTGGTATAGGCGCGGACAACAAAAGTGTACGCCGTTTCCGGCTGCAGGTTAGCCAAAGTGACCGACGGCTGTTTTGCCGTTTTCAGCTTTGTATAGCCGCCGCTTTTTTCCACCCGGTACACAACGTAGCCGGTGGCGGTTTTGCTCGCCGTCCACCCGAGCGTCACGCCGGTCGCCGTCACGTTTGACGCCGCGGG
>CACWJV010000043.1 GCA_902761265.1 Oscillospiraceae bacterium
GCGGCTTCTTTGGTGCCGAGCGCGCCGTCAATAAAATCGTTTTGCATATCTACAACGACTAAAACTTTCATCTGATCGCCTCCGGCAACAAGCATAGCACAAACCCGGATGCAAGTCAACGAAAAAAATCCCTGTGCGGCTTGATTTCCCGCACGGTATCTTGTATAATGTTGCTATCATGATCTATGAGGTGAAAACAATGGCAGTCTTAAAGAACATCGACAACAAAGCGGAGGAAAAAGGCTCCGCGCTCGTGACCCTTTGGCAGTTCGTCAAATTCATCTTTGTTTCTCTGCTCGCCATGATCGTGCAGTTCGCACTGCTCAATCTTTTGAAGCTGATCCCGCAAATCCGGGCGCTGTATGACCAGCCGTTTTCCTGGTGGGTCTTTGTCTATACCGTGGCGGCCGGCGGTTTGGGCTATTTCATCGTCAGCAACGCGGCGAACATTGTGGCCCAGATTGTTGCGTTCTTTGTTAACCGCGAAAAAACCTTCAACTCCAGCGCAAACGTTGCTGTGACGCTGCCGATCTATATCGTGTTCACCGTTGCGCTGATCGTTTTTTCCGCGTGGCTGAACCCGACGCTCAAGGATCTGTTTGTCGAAAAGCTGAGCTGGAACGACGACCTTGCCGCCAACGCGTCTACCATGATCTGTTCCGCGGTTCAGTTCTTCCTGTATTTCCCCGTGGACAAGATTTTGTTCCACAAGAAAAAGGAGGAAGCGCCGGCCGAGGAAACGGCCGCATAAGCTGCGTCAAAAATAAAACGGTTCCCCTTCGCGGTGTATACCGCGAAGGTTTTCTTTTTGCTGTATAACATCTGCGGCGGCGATGCATACTGTTTATAGAGACGGGCTTTGTAGGTTGTGACAATCGTGTGACAATTCCTTCATAAAAATATAACAAAAAAATTAGCACTCTCCTATTGACAGTGCTAACAATCGGTGCTATAATATACACGAACAAAGGAACAGAGATCAAATGAAAGACCTCCGCTCCCCTTGCTCAGGCGACAAACAATTTTACATATCAAAAGGAGGTATGACTTATGTTGCCGAGTATTTTTGGAGAGAATTTGTTTGATGACTGGTTTGGATTCCCCGCGTTTCCGGAGTTTCACGACATCGACCGCAAGCTGTATGGCAAGCATGCGCACCATGAAATGAAAACCGACGTCCACGAGCATGACGACCACTATGAGATCGACATCGATCTGCCGGGCTTCCAAAAGGACGAGCTGACGCTGAACCTTGAAAACGGCTATCTGACCGTCGGCGCAGCGAAAGGGCTCGACAAGGAGCAAAAGGACAAAAAGGGCAAAGTGATCCGTCAGGAACGCTATGCCGGCGCTATGCAGCGCACGTTCTATGTGGGCGAAGCGCTCACAGAAGAGGATGTCCACGCGAAGTATGAAAACGGCGTTTTGAGCCTGACGATCCCGAAGAAGGATCAAAAGAAGCTGCCCGAACGCAAGAGCATCGCGATCGAATAATCCCAAAGCACGACCATCCCGCCAACCGGCGGGGTGGCTTTTTGTTTGTTGCGGGCAAAAAAACCGGCGCTGCGAAACGCGGCGTCGGTTTTTCGGTGTTGATGCTGCGGTCGGCTTAGCGGATTTTGCCGATCTTTTGATAGAGCTCGTCCGCTTTCGCGCACCATTCGCTGAAGCCTTCCTCGCTTTCGGGAAAACGCTTGTAGTGGTTCGAAATCTCCACAGCGTTTTTCAGCGCGGCAAACGCGGCTTTAACGGTGCTTGTGCGGATTTTCTTTTTGGCAATGCCGCCGGCAAAGCCTTTCACCGCGTCCAGAATCCTTGTCGCCGGCAGCGGCGCGCCGTTCATGGCGTTCAGCAGTTCGTCCGAGATGATGCCGCTTTCAAACGCATACTGAAACTCGTCAAAGTTTGCCGCATTGACGACACCCACCAGCAGTGCGCGCAGCATCGCGAACTCCGCGCCCTGGGTGCGGTTGTATTTGCGATTGATATCCCACAGCGCGCGGCGTGACGTGTCGCCGAGCTTGAGCGCGCGGTCGAGCACCTCCGTTGCAATTTGAAGCTGCACCATCGACGACGTGACGCCCTCGCCGTTGACCGATTTGGTAAGATTGCCTGCGTCGCCCGACACAAGGAAATTGTCGCCCACCATCGAATAGGGGCTGCGCGTATACGGCGTGCGGCCGCGCTCGATATGGTCGAGCGTATACGGCGGCAGCGGTACAGTCTTTTCCATTTCGGCAAACACCTGCTCGGCATAGTCAAACGAGTGGCACGCGCCGATGCCGATGATGGCGCCGTGCGGGTCGGCGCAGGGCGCGATCCATGATTTATAGTAGGCCCAGAAGGTCGAGCCGTCAAGGTAGTCCTTCGGGTCACGGAGCGTCACATAGCGCAGCACAACGTAGAACATATCCTCGTCCGTCAGCGCCGCCGTTTCCACGCCGTAATCCGCCGGCAGCTTTGTTCGCCCGGCGGCGGCCATGCCCGAGCAGTCCGCCACGATCCGCGCGCCGAAAGCGGTTTCTTCGCCGGCTTCCTCGGCTTTGACGCCGCAGATTTTGCCGGCTTCGTCAAACAAAAAATCCAAAAACCGCGCGCCGTAGCGGATCTCGGCGCCGGCCTTTTCGGCCAGCTCGTCCAGCAGCAGCGTATACGCGTGCATATGCAGCCCGACCATCGGGTTTATCTGGCATTTCGGGAACTTCGTCAGCGGATCGGCGTTGTAGTTTTTTTCAAATTCAAACGCCCAGGCCGCGTCGCCCTCTTTCGGGCGCGGGATCTCCAGCCGCGAAAACTCGCGCTGCTCGATGTGGAAAATGTCATACTTTGTGCCGACGGTTTCCTTCGACGCCTGCTCGAGCACAAGCACCCTGTGGCCGCGGCGCGCCATCCGCTGCGCAAGATAGGCGCCCGACGTGCCCGCGCCGATAACGATCAGATCATAACGGTCCATCCTCTATCATCTCCTTGGCTTTATTATAGGGGCAGCTTTTGTTTGTGTCAAGACGGCGGCTGAAAAAAGAACGAAGGCGCCGCAGCGCCCGCGTATTTTGTCAAAGTGTTGCAATCAGCGCCTCCACTGCCGCCGGGTCCACGCCGCCGTTGAGCATCAGCCCTTCTTTGAGCGTTGCGCCGGGTGCGGACGGAGCAAGGGATTTTACAACTTTTTTCATATCGCTGCCGCCCGACGTGGCGAAGCAGACGACCGTTTTGCCGGAAAAATCGTAGCTTTCAAGAAAGCTGTTCGCAACTAACGGCGCCGTATAATACCAGATCGGGAACGCGAGAAAGATCACGTCGTGTTCGGCAACAGGCGCGGCCGTGTCGGCGAGGTCGGGCTTTTTGCGGGCGAGCCATTCGCGGTTGCAGCGGGCGAGGGGATTGGTCCACTTGAGGTCGGCGTCGGTATAGGGGGACGCGGGCGAGATGGCGTAATAGTCGGCGTCGGCCGCCGCGGCGAGCAGTTTTGCTTTTTCGGCGGTTGTGCCGCTGGCGGAAAAACAGGCAACAAGAATACGGGACATGGGGATTCCTCCTTGATTTGATTCTGTGTGCATTGTAGCGCGAAATGGAAAAGATGTCAAGGACCAAGATAGATAAAAACCTGGAATCATGAATCATACAATCGCATATAGATTGCTTCTTCGTCGCAATATGACAGCCTGTTTACTGATTTGCATATCAGTCACATACAATTTGCTTCGGTAAAGTTCGAGCCTTTGCGTTTCAACCCTTCCAGGTTGCTTTGCAGCGCAAAAAACGCCTTTTGCCGCGCCGGACAAAAGACGTTTCTTTTTGGTCGGAGTGAGGTGACTCGAACACCCGGCATCTTGCTCCCAAAGCAAGCGCGCTACCAACTGCGCTACACCCCGATATTCAGTTGTAAGTGAAAAGTGATTCGTGATTAGAACAAAGATGTTCGCGCTGCTTTGCTCGCCCTCTTGCGGTGCCCGAAATTGCCAGCGCCTTGGAGCGGCGCGCCATTTCGACCGCTGCGCCAACAACACCTCGCTGCATCCACCACCGGCGGCGCTTCGGTGTTTCCCTCTTGCGGTGCCCGAAATTGCCAGCGCCTTGGAGCGGCGAACGATTTCGACCGCTGCGCCAACAACACCTCGCTGCATCCGCCACCGGCGGCGCTTCGGTGTTTCCCTCTTGCGGTGCCCGAAATCGTTTACGCCTTGGAGCGGCGAACGATTTCAACCGCTGCGCCAACAACACCTCGCTGCATCCGCCACCGGCGGCGCTTCGGTGTTGTTGCCCAAAGAAGCGCGCTGGGGGCTGCGCTACACCCCGAAATATGTTGCTACGCAACGTGAAATATTTGCTTCGCAAATATGAAATCGCTGCGCGGTGATATATTGGCTGCGCAATATGAAATGTGCTTCGCACATGTTCCTGTATCAATCACGCTGCAACGCCGAACATTATACCCCAAACGACCCGGTTTGTCAACCGCGCACGGCAAACTTTACGCGATCTTTCCGTCCGCCCGCAGCATATCCTCCAATATCTGCGCCGCGTCAAAAACTAGCCGTGCGCACGGACGTTTGGCGTAAAACTCCGCGTTGCGTTCGCTCGCCTGCGGGCCCTCCTTTTCGCCGGGCAGCTTGTGCAGCAGCTCGCGGCAGACGATTGTGCCGTGGTGTTCCCTGAAAACGTCGGCAAATTTGCGCACCTCGGTATAGGCGGCGGTCTTGTCCTTGTGGTCGTCGCCTCCATACAGCGCGCCGAGTACCATTGCCGCACCGCTCACCGTGCCGCAAACCTCGCGCATCCGGCCTACGCCGCCGCCGAGACCCATCGATACGCGCAGCGCGTCGGCCTGTGCTATGCCGAGCACGGGTGCAAACGCGGCAAAGACCACCTGCGCGCAGTTGTAGCCCTCCATGAAAAGTTCGAGTGCGGTATCGGCGTAAGACATGGGATTCATCCTTTCAAAAAGTCGATCAGCGCCTGCGGTGTGTTTTCCGGCAAATCAATCGTGTGTTCCGGCAGCAGGATATTCTCGAGATAATGCGCATCGGAATCACGAAGCAAAATCTTGTCCCGCGTTGCCGGGTAGGTTTTGCGGTAGTAATCTTCGTCCGCCTGCATCGTCAGCTCAAACGCACGCACATCCAGCGTGTCGCTGAAATCGCCGAGGGCGGACAAAATGCTGTAGGAATGCCGGTCGATATGCGCCGGGAAGCACACGCCGCCGTATTCCTTGACAAGATCGGGCACTTCGTCGATGGAAAAATAGCTCGCCGTGTTGAGCAAGATTTCCTCCGTGCCGACCACGTTGTCGGTGCTGTCCATCACAAGCTGGTCGCCGAAGATCTCGACCCGGTTTTTTACCGGCGGGATGTTGTCGTGTACAAAATCGCTGAAGCGCTCGGCGTTGTCGATGGTCGGAAACAGACAGACCACATGGATCTCTTCGCTTGTGCAAAGCTCCATCCCGGGCACCACCGTCAGCCCTGCCGCCTTGCCCGCTTCCATTGCGGCGCGGCAGTTGCGGCAGGAGTTGTGGTCGGTCAGGGCAATGATGTCAAAGCCGAAGATCTTCGCCGTGTTCACCAGATTGAACGGCGTCATCTCGTTGTCGCCGCAGGGCGACAGACACGAGTGCATATGAAAGTCGTAATACAGCTCCACGTTACAGCCTCTTGGACAGTTCCACAGCCGCCTGATAGGCGTTGAGCCCGGTGGTCAGAATCGTCACGCCCTGCTGCTCGGCACGCGCTTTTGCCTCGTCGTCCAGCGCGGCGTTTTCGGTCAGCACAATGCACGCGCAGTCGGTCAGAACCGCCACGGCCACGGCGTTGATGTTGCCCATCACAGTCAGCCAGCAGTCGCCGTCCTGCGCTTTGCTCATGACCCACGAAAGCAGATCCCCGCAGTAGCAGCCGGTGATTTCACGGGAGAGATCGCCTTCGGTAAGCACGGTCCAGCCCAGTTCGTCGCAAAGTGTTTTCACAGTCATAGCGTTACTCCTTCGGCGTTTCTGCGTCGTCCTGTCCGCTCAGAAACGCGCGTTCAAAATCGTGGGCATAATCGTCCTCCTGCGGGGCTTTCGTGTGCTTGTCGCCGCCGCGGAAGGGCGCGGGCATCCAACTGTCGTCGCCGTCTCTGGCACGCAGGGAGGAAAACACGCAGTCCTCTTTGCTCGCGTAGCCGCGCACAATATCGTCGGCCAGCGCGCGGCACGACGGGGCGCCGCAGATGCCGCAATCGAGACCGGGCAGCGATTGTTCGATCTCCTTGAGTTCGGTCATCAGCCGCATCGCTTTGAGCACGTTGTCGGCGAGCTTCATCGCCGGCGAGGGCTGCAGCTCCTTGGTCCACGAGAGCGCATCCAGATGGAACTTGTCAGGCAGCGCGTTGCACGACACGGGCATGAATTTGCGCAGCCGCTGAATCCGCGCTTTGGCGACATAGGGGTTTTCCACGGTCAACACGCCGCCGACACAGCCGCCGGTGCAGCAGTTGAGCTCGATGAAATCCAGATCGTTGAGCTTTTCGTCCTCCAGCTCCTCGAGCACATTGATCACGTTTTCGATCCCGTCCGCGGCAAGATACCGCTCCTTGAGCAACCCTGCTGCTTCGCCGCCGCTGCTGGCCCAGCCGACGCCGATGATACCGGAATCGTTGAGCGGCTCAAGATCGTCCAGCTGCAGCTTATCCATCGTCTGCAGCAGCACGGGATAGATATCCTTGATCGCAAACGCGCCGTTTAGCTGCTGTTCGTCGTAGCACAGCGGATTTTTGATCGCCGTCTGTTTGGCCGGACAGGGTGAAATGAAGAACACGCCGATGTCCTCGTCCGGCAGACCGGTTTTCTGCTTCGCCTGTTCGCGCGCCAGCTTCGCGGTGAAGTCCATCGGCGTAAACAGCGGCAAAATGTTGCCGATCAGGTTTGGAAACCGCGTGCGGATCAGCCGCAAAACCGCCGGGCAGGCGGAGGAGATCACAGGCTTTTTGAGCACGCCCGTCTCCAGCATTTTGCGCGTGGCGTCGCTGATAAACTCCGCACCCTTGGACACTTCGACAACGTCGTCAAAGCCCATCTTTTTGAGCCCCGTCAGCACATAGTCCACATTGTCCAGATTGTTGAACTGGCCGTAGAGCGACGGCGCCGGCAGCGCGATGCGGTATTTGTATTTGAGAATCTCGTTGAAATGACCGCTGACGGCATACTTCGCGTGGTGCGGACACACACGGATGCATTCGCCGCAGTCGATGCAGCGATCGGAGATGATATACGCCTTTTTGCCACGCACACGGATCGCCTGTGTGGGACAGCGCTTGATACAGTTGGTGCAGCCCTGACACTTTTCGTCGTCCAGCCGCACGGAATGGTAGATGTTTTCCATAGCAGTCACCTTGTTGAAGGATGATAGGGATTAAGGCGTTTTTGCAGTGCAGTGCGCCAAAAACGTTGTAACGCGGGAACTGAGGTTCAGATTGCAGTGCGCTTTCACGCGTCACTTGTCCCTGGTCGCTTGTCCCTTGTCCCTTGTCCCTTCTCACTTCATGTATACTTTCAGCGTCAGCGTCGTCCCTTCGCCGACCTTGGTGTCAAGCTGAAATTCGTCGGAGTATTTCTTGATGTTCGGCAATCCCATGCCGGCACCGAAGCCGAGAGACCGGATATTGTCGGGCGCGGTGGAATAGCCCTCCTTCATGGCGAGCTCCACGTTTTCGATGCCCGGGCCGTGGTCGGCCAGCACCATCTTGATCGCGTCTTCGGTGATTTCCACATCGATCTCGCCGCCGCCGGCGTGGATGACCATGTTGATTTCGCCTTCATACATCGCTACAGCGACGTTGCGGGTGGTGGCAGGGGAGACACCGAGCTGCTTGAGCGTGCGCTTGACATCGCCCGATGCGGCGCCCGCCCGGGTGAAATCGGTGGCGGAAACGTCGTAATGCAGTTTGATGCTTTCCATTATTGGCCGCTGCCTCCTCTCAGACCGGCGGTATACAGCTTGCCGCAGGCGGTGAACATCTCAAGGTCGGTGCAGAGCATAACCATGTCGCGATCCTCCGCCAGTTCGATCATATCCAGTCGCGGACGCTTGCCGCGCACAAACACGATACAGTGCATATCCATCATCTCCGCGGTGCGCACGACCTGCGGATTGACAAGGCCGGTCAGCAGCACAGCCTGCTCTTTGACAAACGCGAGCACGTCGCTCATCATATCGCTGCCGCACGCGGTGTGCAGCTCCTGTTCGAGCAGATCGTCGCGGCACATGACCTCAGCGTTCAGAATTTCAATAATGTCTTTCACTTTCATGCTTTGTTTTCCTCCCTGATTTCAGTGGGTACTTAGCAAAACAGCGAACAGAAGCTGTTCGCCGCTTGAGTATTTCGTTGTCTTACAGCACAAAGTCTGCTTTTTTGATCTCGTTTTCGATGATATCGGCCGCCAGATTCCAAACGGTCTTGCCCGCTTCGATAAACCCTTCCTTGTTTTTGACGCTGCACAGCATCGCAAATGCTTCACCGATCCTCTGCGAGACGTCGCCGCCCTTTTTCACGGCGAGGTAATAAAACGAGAACGCGGCGCCGTCGGAGATGTTTTTGTGAAACGCCGGCGCGTTTTCACGCAGCGCGTCGTGCAGCGCGTTGATCGCTGTTGTGGACAGGGCGTTTTGCGGGATATCCAGTTGCAAAAACGCTTCGGCTTCAAACACCAGCAGCACCTTGATCTGATAGAGGATATCCTGCGACAGATATTTTTGCGGCAAAACGTCTTTCAAATTGACGCGCAGCCCGTCGGAATCAAACGACGGCGTCAGTGTGGCGAGCCGTTTGCCGAGCGCGTGGGCTTTTTCCAAATTGCCGTTGGCGCGGTTTTGGTTAATCGTTTCGAAATCGGACGAAAGATTGACCTGTACGCCCAGCTTCTGGGCTTTGCTCATATAGATTTTGATGTCGTTATCAGGCATAAAATCGGCTTCCTTTTTCGTTATTTTGCGGCGGCCGCAGCCTCCAGTTTCTTTTGCTTGCGGCGCTGCCGTGCTTTATAGCTGAGCAACGCGGCGAGCGCGTCGTCGTCCGGACCGTAATCGCCCATGCAGATCGGCTCGGGGTTGTAGGCGCCGTGGAAATCGGTGCCGCCGGTCATGACGAGCTTGTGTTTTTTGGCAATCTTTTTCAGATATTCCTGCTGCTCGGGCGTGTTCTTCGGGTGCCAAACCTCAACGCCGTCCAGACCGAGCGCAATCAGCTCGTCGAGCAGTTCAAAATTGTCATACATCCCCGGATGCGCGAGCACGGCGATGCCGCCGGCGTCGTGGATCTCCTGCAGCGTTTCCTGCGGGGTGGGATAGACCGCTTCCACCAGCACGTTGTCGGGCGAATTCTTGCTGAACAGTTTGTCAAACAGTTCGCCGAAAATGGTTGTGGTGTAGCCGGCCTCCATCAGCGCACGCATGATGTGCTGCTTGTAAAGGTTGGTTGAGCCCGTGGCGCATTTGACGATGAAGTCAGGTGTCACGGGATAGCGCTGGGCGACCTTGATCGCCATCAGCTTGCTGGCGTTTTTGCGCAGCAGAGAGTTGCGCCGGCAAAGGCCCTCCAGCCGTTCCGGCTTATCCGGAAAATAGCAAAGCAGATGCGCCTTGCTGTTCCGGGTTTGATCTGTGCAGGACAGCTCCACCGCGGGAATCACTGTGATCCCGTAGCGTTCGCCGATGATTTTTGCGCGCACGGTGCCGGCCAGACAGTCGTGGTCCGTGATCGCAAGCGTTGTGATGCCGCTTCTTTTGGCAATAACAAGCAGGTCGTCGATGCCGAGTGCGCCGTCGGATAATTTTGTGTGGCAATGTAGATCCGCTGTCAATTCTTGTTCCTCTCTTTCCAATCCGTTCCGCTCTCCCCGATTTTCGGGAAAAATGAGCAAATTTTCGCGATATTAAATAACATTACCAGTATACCGTGCTTTTTTGTTTTTTTCAAGCGTTTTCTTAAAAAATCTTTTTCTTTTTTTCGTATTCCGAAAGAAAAGACCGGTTTTTGAATTTTTTTTCGGCAAGCTCTTTTCATTTCCGGGTTTCTATGCTATACTATTTCAGTTAATCCGAAAGAGAAAGGGTGGTTCCATGGGCAGAACGATCGCCATCGTAAACCAGAAGGGCGGCGTGGGCAAAACCACGAGCGCGGTCAATCTGGCGGCCTGTGTAGGCGCGCACGGCTATCGGGTGCTGCTTTGCGATATCGACCCGCAGGGCAACGCCACAAGCGGCCTTGGCGTCAACAAGCGCGAGGTGGATTCTTCGACCTATGACATGCTGATCGGCGCGGCCGACGCGCATGAAATCGTGCGCCATACGGCGTTCCAAAATCTCGATCTGCTGCCCGCCAATATCGATCTTGCCGGCGCGGAGCTGGAACTTTCCATGCTCGACAGCCGCGAATCGCGGATCCGCCGCGCACTGGCCAAAATCAAGGGCGACTACGACTTCATTTTTCTCGATTGTCCGCCGTCGCTCGGGCTTATCACGCTCAACGCGCTGTGTGCGGTCGACACGGTGCTCGTGCCGATCCAATGTGAATATTACGCACTCGAAGGGCTTTCCCAGCTTATGAACACCATCCGCCAGGTCAAGCGCCGCTACAACCCGATGATCGAACTCGAGGGCGTGCTTTTGACGATGTATGACGGACGGCTGAATCTGACCCAGCAGGTGGTGCAGGAGGTCAAGCGGTTTTTCCCGCAAAAGGTCTATGCGTCGGTGATCCCGCGCAACGTGCGCCTTTCCGAAGCGCCGTCGTTCGGTCAGCCGGTGTGGTACTACGACCGCTCCTCGCGCGGCGCAAAAGCGTATGACGCGCTGGCGGCGGAGTTTCTTCGGAAAAACGGCAAGAAGGAACAACAATAATTCCGAATTCCGCATTCCGAATTTTAAAAACGCCGCTCCGGTTCCGGAGAAAAGAAAACGTTGAAACAAAGGAGGACGTTCCATGGCACCCAAAAAGAAAAACGGTCTGGGCAAGGGCCTGGACGCACTGTTTTTAGATAACGCAATCGATGAGAGCGCCGGCAGTGTGAGCCGGCTTCCGATCAACGAGATCGAGCCAAACCGCGACCAGCCGCGTAAAACCTTTGACGAAGAGGCGCTGGGCGAACTGAGCAAAAGCATCGCCGACCACGGCGTGATCCAGCCGCTGCTGGTGCGTCCTATGACGGACGGCAGCTATCAACTGATCGCCGGCGAACGCCGCTGGCGTGCCAGCCGGATGGCGGGTCTTACGGAAGTGCCGGTGGTCATCCGCGAAATGAGCGACAGCGAGGCGATGGAACTCGCGCTGGTGGAAAACCTGCAGCGTGAAGATTTGAACCCGATTGAAGAAGCGCGCGGTTTTCAGCTTTTGATGGAGACCTATGCGCTCACCCAGGAGCAGGCGGCGTCGCGTGTGGGAAAATCGCGGCCTGCCGTGGCAAACGCCATGCGCTTGCTGCTGCTGCCGGACGACGTGCTGCAAATGGTGGAAACGGGCGTGCTGTCCGCCGGCCATGCGCGTGCGCTGCTCGGCTTGGCGCAAAGCGACGATA